>CALXEX010000001.1 GCA_944387445.1 uncultured Clostridia bacterium
AATTTGAATCAAATTATAACTTAGAGCTTAAAAATATTGAAATCTAGGTAATTCCCCAGCTAAAAAAACTCATACAATTTAGAAGAATAATTTGACTTTTACAAATTTATATGCTAATATATAGTTAGCTTAAGCAAATGTGTCTTTAATCGTATGAAGTCAATTTGCTATCAGTATGTGTACTGCAATTGCACATACTATTTTTTTTGACTAAAAATAAAAAGTAGGTGTAAACTGCAATTTTACCCCCACTCCCGACTATGTAATGTATACCTCTAGTCTTTGTCTTTGTTTATTTCTTCAGCTTTTGATTTCTCTGCTAAAAGCATATCTATCAATTGCCAAATCAAATCGTATGAAGTCATAGTCTACTATCCCCCTTTCTACCTTTAAGTGAAAGGTTGGAAATATTTTACAATATTTTTTCTTCAAATTACAAGCTAATATTCTATTTTATTTGTTTTTTATACTATTAAATTCAAATCTTGTTCACTAATAAAAAAAGAATACCAACTGCTATAATTGTTGATATTCTAAGAATTGGCTGGGCTGGCTAGATTCGAACTAGCGCATGCCAGAGTCAAAGTCTGGTGCCTTACCGCTTGGCTACAGCCCAATATACATGGGGTGGAAGATGGGACTCGAACCCACGGTCTCCAGTGCCACAAACTGGCGCGTTAACCAACTACGCTACATCCACCATAGTTTACGTGCACCTTTTGATTAGCACATTTCTTATTTTAACCTATTTCACCCCATTTTGTCAACTATTTTATGAATTTTCTTTTATTTTTTGTCATTTTTATTTTCGTTTTGTTCATCAAATCTCGCTTTTTGCTTAGTAAATACGTACTTTGGAATTTTTTCTTTTTCCTTTAACGCTTCCTATTATCAGTATTTACAAAATAGAAATTCTTATTCAGCAGTTGTCATACTACTTGGGTCTATACCATATTGTTGATATAACCATGACATATAATCAAATGGTGTTAATGTTTCTGGTAATCCATAATCAATTCCATTTGTTTCTACTCTAATTGATGTAATTACTGGTGGATTTACTGGCGTACTAACTTCTGTATTTCCTGTTGTATCTGCATCATCAGCTGCTTTTACTTCAACTTCTTCTATTTTGTGTACAATATCCATACCTTCTATCACTTTACCAAAAGAAGTATATTGTCCATTTAATCCTGTATTTTCTGCAGTCATGATAAAGAATTGAGAACTTCCTGAATTGTATGATTCTTCTGCTAATGATGAAGAATAATTGGTGTAATCAGATCTTGCCATTGCGACAACACCTTCTTCAAATTGTAACTTATTCTCTACACCATTTGCTATAAATTCACCTTTGATTGTATATTCTGTATCATCACCATCATCTCTTAAATCTTTTGTTGTTGCTAAACCTGTTCCATCACCATTTTTGTCTCCACCTTGAATCATAAAGTCTTTTACGATTCTGTGGAATGTTAATCCATCATAAAATCCTCTATTTGCTAATGTTACAAAATTTGCTACTGTTTCAGGTGCATATTCTGGATACAATTCAAATTTAATGGTTCCAAAATTCTCTACTTCCATAGTTGCAACAGGTCTTGTAACCTCCATAGTTGCATTTCTATAATATCCATAACTAATAACGCCTACTAAAACAATTAAAATAATTAAAGCAATTATCCATATAATATTTTTAAATTTTCCCATTTACTTCACATTTCCTTTCTTTTATACTAAATCATATTATCAAACACAAATTGTTCTTGCATTCTTTTTAATGATTGCTTAATTGTTCTTGCTCTTACTTCTCCAATTCCATCAACTTCATCTAAGCTTTCAATGTCTGCTGCCAATATATGTTGAAAAGATTTAAAAGAATCTACTAGATTTTCTACAATATTGTTTGGCATTCTTGGAACTTTACTTAAAATACGATATCCTTTTGGATATACGGCAACTTCATCATAATTGTCAAAATAATCATATCCTAACAATTTGGCAATTGATGATTCTTTTAGTAAATCTTCATATTCTAAATCTTTGAGTTCTTCTAGAATTTTTTCAGGTGATTTTTTCTTTTTAACAACATAATCTTTTATAATCAAAGCTTCTTCTTTTTCAAGTCCACCTATTAATTCATCTAGTTGCATTTTTACTAATCTGCCATCATCTCCAAGCTCATAGATTTGTCTTTGTATTTCTTCAACAATTCGCATAACCATTTCTGCTCTTTGAATAGCAAGTACCACATTTTGTAATGTTACTATATCATTAAATTCATATTCATTCAATATATTTAACTTATTGTCAAATACTTTTTTATATTTTTCTAATGTTTGGATTGCTTGATTTGCCTTATTTAGCACAACATCTGTATCTTCTAATACATATCGATCATTTCCTTTAAAAACTGTTATGATATTTCTTCTTTGTGAAATACTAATAACCAATTCTCCTGTTTGTTTTGCTGTTCTTTCTGCTGTTCTGTGTCTTGTTCCTGTTTCTGTTGTTTGGATTTCATGTTCTGGAATTAATTGTGCATTGGCATATAGAATTTTTTTCATATCTCCGCTTAAGACAATGGCTCCATCCATTTTGGCTAATTCATATAATTTTGATGATGTATAGTCTTCATTAATAATAAATCCACCATCCACAATTTCTTTTATCACTTCATTATTGTCTGTAATTAATAATAATGCCCCTGTCTTTGCCCTTAATATATTTTCCAGACCATCTCTTATCGGTGTTCCTGGAGCTATTAATTTTAAAACAGATGTAATATTATCTTCTTTTACCTTTTTCAAAATTAATCTCCTCTCTTCCTTAAATCGTTGTCTTGTTAATATTCAAATCTAGACTATTTTTATTATTTGAAACATTCCGCACGCTACTTTAATCCAATCTTTTTCATTGCTTCATTAATATTGCTGACACCTATTATATCTAATTTATATGTTTCTTTCAAGTCTTTTTTGTTAGATTCTGGAATAATACAACTCTTAA
This sequence comes from uncultured Clostridia bacterium, assembly GCA_944387445.1. Taxonomy (GTDB): domain Bacteria; phylum Bacillota; class Clostridia; order TANB77; family CAG-508; genus CAG-269. The sequence continues at coordinate 3,010 of CALXEX010000001.1, forward strand.
ATCCCAACTTTTCTGCTTCTTTCAACCTTTTATCAATTAGATTAATTCTTCTCACTTCTCCTGTTAGCCCTACTTCTCCAATAATCACCATATCTTTTGGAATTGGTACATTTTTAAAACTAGAAACCACCGCCATCATCATACCTAAATCAATAGATGGTTCATTTACTCGAATACCTCCTACCAAATTCAAGTAAACATCTTGACTTCCTAACATGATACCTGCTCGTTTTTCTAGTACAGCAATCAATAGTGCTAGTCTGTTATAATCTGTTCCATTTGCCGTTCTTTTTGGAAATCCAAAAATACTTTGTGTAGTCAATGCCTGCATTTCTATCAAAATAGCTCTTGTTCCTTCTATACTAGATACAATACAAGACCCTGCTGGATTATCTTCTCTTTCTGAAATTAATATATCAGATGGATTTGTAATTTCACACATTCCTTCTTCATTCATTTCAAACATACCAATTTCATTGGTTGATCCAAATCTATTTTTTACACCTCGTAATACTCTATATGAAAAATATCTTTCTCCTTCTAGATATAGCACCGTATCTACCATATGTTCTAAAACTCTAGGACCTGCAATATTTCCTTCTTTAGTTACATGGCCTATAATAATTGTTGTAATGGCTCTTGATTTACAAACTCTCATCACTTGTGAAGTAATCTCTCTTACTTGGCTAACACTTCCAGCAGCAGCTGATATTTCTTCTGAATACATCGTTTGAATGGAATCAATAATCACAAGTTTAGGATGAATTTCTATAATAGCTTGATTGACAACATCTATATCTGTTTCACCTAAAAATAAAATATCATCATTATTAATACCTAGTCTATCGGCTCTCATCTTAATTTGTTCAGCAGACTCCTCTCCTGAAACATACAAAACTTTTCCTTCACCTTTTACTTTATCACATATCTGTAAAATTAGAGTAGACTTTCCAATTCCAGGCTCTCCTCCAAGTAACACTAAAGAACCTTTAACAAGTCCGCCACCTAATACCCTATCTAGTTCTCCAAAACCTGTTGAAGTTCTTATTGTTTCCTTTGCTTCATAAGAATTTAATTTTTGTGGCTTATTTTCACTTTTTGCTAAATCTTTGTGTGCACCTGATTTAGTTTCAACCACTTTTTGCTCGTAAAACGTATTCCAACTATTACAAGCCGGACATTTTCCAAGCCATTTACTAGATTCATTACCACACTCACTACATACAAAAATTGTTTTACTTTTTGCCATTTTTATTTTCTCTCCTTTTGCCTCTAAAACAAAAAAAGTATAGCATATATTTTAAAATTTTGCTATACTTTTATAGACAATTTTACGCTTGTCATGTTGTTTTGTATCTTAATTTTTATAAACATCATATTCAAAAGCTGTTACACCTTTATCGTCATAAATTGTTAATTTAAAATATTTTGAATATCCATCTTGATACGTATATGTCCAATATCCTAATTCATCAGAACGATATTTATTATCTTCTTCTGGCTCTCCATATGCTGCTACAACTTCTTCTAGAGAGCTTCCATTATGAATACCACCTGGTAAATTAAATGTTACTGGTTTTTTTGCATAAGTATTATCTACTTCAATAGACCAAATTTGACATTGCATTATATCTTTTGGAGTTGATGATATATTTGTAAATCCTACAGAAACATCTGCATCATAATTTGGATTTTCAAGATCAATTGTTCCCGTAACTTTATCATTTTGATTAAGTATATAACCGTCAGAATATCCATAATCTGCTAGATCAAATGTCCATCCGGCATTTTGTAAATTAGAATAATCAAAATACATCTTATAATTTGTACCATCTAAAGCAAATTCTGTATTTTTCCAATCTGTTGAAAGTGTTGCAGGTGCAGAATTAGATGTATCTGTATCAGTTGTATTTGATACATTTTGATTTGTATCTGCAGTTGTATTGTTCTCTTCTTCTTCAGGTGTTTCTACTTCATTTACAACTGAATCAGAAACATTCGTATCCTTAGATGAATTTAAGAAGAAAACTGCAACTACTGCAATAATGATTAATAAGATTACTACTGCTATAATGATTGCTATAGTAGAACCTTTAAATGATGATTTTTTATTATCATCCATTATTCATTCCTCCTTTAAGTAATTTTTATATTTGCATTATATATTAAGATAAAAGTAAAGTCAATTAAAATATTAATGATTTCGTAATACAAATTAGACTTTTTTTAATATTCCTGTTTATTAGTATTTTATAGTTCTGCTTTCTTTTTTCCAAATGCCCTTTTCTTGAACAAGAAGTCATGTATTTTTTTCCAGGTAACTTCTTGGTGTAAGAATTCATTTATTTCATTTTCTATTTTTTGTTGATGTGGTGTTAATTCTATTTTTATTTCTTTATTCCAGTTAATGTTTTCGAACCAGAAAACTTTAATTCTTTCCCAGAACCCTTGTTTTATTGGTAAGTTTTGTCCATTTGATGATTGCTCTTGTTCTTTTTGTACTTGTATTTTTGCTTCTTGTACTTTTTCTTCTACTTGCACTTCTTGAAGTTGCGTTTTTTCTTCTACTTGTCCATTTTTTACTTGTTCTACTTGTATTGGATTTTTTGATTCATTTTCTATATGCAATTCTATTTCATCACTTAAATTAATTTCATCTCTTATATCTGCCATTGAAACTTCTCCTTTGTAATTTATTATTCATTATATTAGTTGTACTACAACTTCCTCTATTTATCAATGTTTTTCGTTACTTTTTTTGTTAAATATCTATTACATAATCATTACATTTTCGTTACATTTTCCTGTTTCATTTTAAAATATTTTTTCCATTTTATCATAATTGACAATGATATATTCTTGTTCCGCTTTTTCACATTTTAATTTTATGATTTTATTTTCCATATTTTCCTCTGTTTTGTAATGTGCTAATATATAATTTTTCGTATGTCCTTGCCACATTCCATTTTTTTCTTCTTCAAATAGAACTTCTACTTCTTTTCCTATATATTGTTCATTATATGCTTTTTCGTTTTTATTGGATAATTCTATTAATCTTCTACTTCTTTCTTCTTTTTGATTGCCATCTATTTGATTTGGCATTATTGAAGCTTTCGTTCCTTTTCTTGGTGAATATTTGAATACATGCATTTTATAGAATTTGATTTCGCTTAAAAAGGCATATGTTCTTTCAAATTCTTCTTCACTTTCTCCTGGAAATCCTACTATAATATCTGTTGTTAGGATTGCATCCTCAAATGTTTTTCTTAATAGCTTTGTTATTTTTCTAAATTGTTCTGTAGTATATCTTCTATTCATTCTTTTTAATGTTTCGTTACAACCACTTTGTAATGATAAATGAAATTGATGACATATTTTAGATAACTTTTCTAATCTACTAACAAATTCTTCTGTTATTAATAACGGTTCTATCGATCCTAGCCTGATTCTTTCAATTCCTTCTATTTCATTCATTTCTTCTAATAAATCAATTAATCGATATTCCTGTTTAAAGTCCTTTCCATATGAGGCAATATGAATCCCAGTAATAACCACTTCTTTTATGCCTTCTTTTGCAATTTTTTGAATTTCAGATAAAATATGTTCTGGCTTTCTACTTCTTACTCTTCCTCGTGCATATGGAATAATGCAATAAGAGCAAAAACGGTCACATCCATCTTGAATTTTGATAACAGCTCTTGTCTTTTCTGTAAATGTAATATCTCCAAATTCTACAAATTCCTTTTGATTCATAACATCTTCTATTTCATTTAAAGTTTGATGATGTATGTATGTTTCAACATATTCTACAATATTCTTTTTCTCATTATTTCCTAACACTAAGTTAATTTCTTCTATCTTTTTCAATTCTTCTTTTGCGACTTGTGCATAACATCCACAAGCAACAACAATTGCTTCTTTATTTAATTCTTTTACTCTTCTTAACATTTGTCTAGATTTTCTATCTGACATATTGGTTACTGTACAAGTATTGACAATATAGATATCCGCTTTTTTTGTATGATCTACGACTTCATATCCTTTTTCTATAAATTGCTGTGTCATGGCATTTGTTTCATATTGATTGACTTTACATCCCAATGTAATAAATGCTACTGTTTTCATTTTTCTCTCCTTTTTTTACAATACTCTATCTATTATGACATATTTTTCTAGTATTTTCAAGACATTCCTCGTGGTATCTCTTTGATAAATACCTTTTCTGTTACCGTTCATTTCTGCAATAAAAAAGAAAACAATTGTTATTTCACTTTATAATTGTTTTCTTTTTTTATAATAATCATCTTTTTAATTGTTTTCTCTTTTTATAATCCGCATCTTTTCAATTTGTATATATTGTTTAAAACTATCTAGATGATTTTCCTTCTAGCACATCTAAATTATCTAATGCTTTTCCAGTTCCTAATGCCACACAAGATACGGTATCTTGTGCAATCATGACATTAATTCCTGTTTTTTCTTGTAATAACTTATCTAATCCATCAACTAAGCATCCTCCACCTGTCATGTAAATTCCTTTATCACTAATATCTGCAGACAATTCTGGTGGTGTTCTTTCTAACACAGAATGAACGGCATCGACAATCATCATTGCTGGTTCTATTAATGCTTCTAACATCTCACTTGAATGAATTGTTAATGTCTTTGGAAGTCCTGTTACTAAATCTCTTCCTCTTATATCCATTTCTGTATCTTGTATTTTAGGATATACACAACCAATATTTACTTTTAAATCTTCTGCTGTTCTTTCTCCTATCATAATATTATGTTTCTTTTTAACATATTTTACAATATATTCATCAAATTTATCTCCTGCTACCTTCAAAGAAGTGTTGACAACAGAGCCTCCTAAAGAGATAACAGCAATATCTGTGGTTCCTCCACCAATATCAACTACCATATTTCCACATGGTTTTGATATATCAATTCCTGCTCCAATGGCTGCTGCAATTGGTTCTTCTATTAAATAGACTTTTCTTGCTCCTGCCTGTGTAGCTGCATCTATAACTGCTTTCTTTTCTACTTCTGTTACTTGTGAAGGAATGCAAATCATAATTCTTGGTGCAAAAATAAATTTGCCACAAACTTTATTAATAAAATGTTTTAACATTTTTTCTGTAACGGTATAATCTGAAATAACGCCATCTCTTAATGGTCTTGTTGCAACAATATTTCCTGGAGTTCTACCGAAGCATTCTTCTAGCCTCTTGTCCTACTGCTAAAACTTCTCCTGTAATATTATCAACAGCAACAACAGAAGGTTCTCTTAATACAATCCCCTTCCCTTTTACATATACAATTACTGTCGCTGTTCCTAAATCAATCCCTACATCTTGCCCAAAACCAAATTTAAACATTTGCATATCTTCCCTTCTATTATATATCAATATGATGATTCTAACATCATATGTTTTTCTTGTTACAATTTCGTTACAATTATATTACAATATAATTATTTTTTCAACTATTTTTTGTAAAAAAGATTTCTTTATTGCCGATGTCGCATTGACAAACAAACCTAATGCGACATTATCCATATAAATCATTATATATACGATAATCTCTTAATATTTTTCTCACATAATTATTGGTTTCTTTATAGGGCACATTTTCAATATCAGATCCATCTGCTTTTATAATTTGTTTGTCTATCCAATTATTTACGGTTCCGATTCCTGCGTTATACGCTGCTAATGCAACTTCTATATTTCCATATTGTGTTAATAATGTTGATAAATATTTGGTTCCAATATTGATATTATTGTCAATATCTAATAATTCTTCTACAATATTTTCTGTATCTACATCTATCTGATTCTTATTGACTACATCAATAGCTGTTTCTTCTACAATTTGCATTAATCCAATGGCTTCTCTATTAGAAACTGCTTGACTATCAAAATTACTTTCTGCTTTTATAACTGCATATATTAAATTTTCTTCTACATCATATTCTTCTGCATAGACTGATATAATTTCACTATATGTTTTAGGGTATAGTATTTTTAATAATTTATCTTTAAATAGAACAAATAGTATAGTTATGATAAAAAGGACAATAACCGTACTTATTATGATTTTGTATTTGTTTTTTAACAAAGTTTTCTCTCCTTTAACATTTAAGTTTCCCCTTTTATTTACAATCATACCAATTTTTTGCTTCTGATATTTCTGCAACAAGTGGTATTTTTAATTGTATAGCAGATTCCATTTCTTTTTTCATAATGTCTTTTACTTCTTCTTTTTCACTTTCTGGTGCTTCTATCATCATTTCATCATGTACTTGTAAAATGATCTTGGCTTTTAATCCTCTTTTTTTCAATTCCTGATTAACATTAATCATTGCTATTTTCATAATGTCAGCTGCTGTTCCTTGAATTGGTGTATTCATTGCTACTCTATTTCCAAATTGTCTAACCATATAGTTTTTTGAATTTAATTCTGGAACATATCTTCTTCTATGAAATAGGGTTTCCACATACCCTTTTTCTTTTGCCTTTTCAATAATATTCTCCATAAATTCTTTTATTCCTGCATACTCTGTTAAATATTCGTCTATATATTGTTTTGCTTTTTTTCTAGAAATTCCTAGTTGTTCTGCAAGTCCAAAATCACTAATTCCATACACGATTCCAAAATTTACAGCTTTGGCATTGCTTCTTTGTTCTTTTGTAACTTGATCTATTGGTGTTTTAAATACTTTTGATGCTGCTTGTTTATGAATATCTTCATTATGTTTGAAAGCTTCTATCATATGTTTATCTTCTGAAATATGTGCCAATACTCTTAATTCTATTTGAGAATAGTCTGCATCAATATATACTTTTCCTTCTTCTGGTTTAAATACTTTTCTTACTCGTTTTCCTAATTCAAATCTTGTCGGAATATTTTGTAAATTTGGTTCTGTTGAACTGATTCTTCCCGTTGCTGTGATAGTTTGATGGAAAAATGAATGAATTCTTTTGGTTTTTGGATTGATAAATGGCTTTAATCCTTCTACATAGGTAGAGTTTAGTTTCATTAATTGTCTATATTCTAATATTTTCCCAATAATCGGGTCTTCTCTTTTTAGTTTTTCTAAAACATCCACATCTGTAGAATAGCCATTTTTTGTCTTCTTAATGACTGGCAATTTCATTTTTTCAAAAAGAATTTCTCCTAATTGTTTTGTTGAATTAATATTAAATTCTTCTCCTGCCATTTCATGAATCACTTTTGTTAATACCTCAATTTGTGAAGTCAATTCTTCTCCAAATGCACTTAATTCTTGTTCATCTACATACATTCCATTCCATTGCATACTAGATAGAACTTCTACGGTTGGCATATCAATATTTGTATACAATTCCAAACTATTAGTTTCTTTCAATTTTTCTAGAATCATTGTATTTATTTTTTCAATAATATACGCATACAAAGTATATTTTTCAGAAACTTTTTTATGATCCTCTAGCGAGTTTTCTTCAAATAGAGTCATTTGCTTTTGGTTATTTTCATCTTCTCCTATATATTCGTCTACATCCAATTCCAAATATTGCATTGCTAGATTTTTTATGTCTAGTTTATTATTTGTAGGATTTAAAATATAGGCTCCAATAGATATATCATTTTCAATTCCATCTAAAGTAATTTTCTCTTGTTTTAACAATATATATACTTTAGTTAAATTGATACTTGTCTTTTTTATATCTGGATCTTCAAATATGTCTTTTAGTTTTCCTATCTTTTCTTGGTCTAGTTGTATATAATATGCTTCTTGCATTTTTGGATTATATATGCTCATTCCTGCAATTTTTTCTTTGATAATCTTTTCAGGTAATTCATCTGCTTCTGTTTGTAAATAAAAAACCATACTTTTTTGTGCTTTTATGATATCTATAACCTCTTCTATTGATTTTTCAACTGTTTTAAATTCTACTTTATAGGTTTCTTCTTGACTATCCTTTTCTCCTGTTAAATGGAATCTTTCAATATATCGATTAAAATTCAATTCTTTGAATAGTTTTAATACTTTTTCCTTATCCCATTCTTCTACTTTAAATTGTTCTAATGTATCTTCAATTGGCACTTCTAAATTGATGGTTCCTAATGTTTTGGATAATTCTGCTAACTCTTTGTTATCTTTAATTTTTTCTCTTTGTTTTCCTTTTAGATCATCTTCATTTTTTTCTATTTTGTCATATAAATTGTCAATAGAACCATATTTCTGAATTAAGGATAATGCTGTTTTTTCTCCAATGCCTGGAACACCTGGTATATTGTCTGAACTATCTCCTTGTAATCCTTTTACTTCTATTAATTGCTTTGGTTCTATTCCATAAGTTTCCAATATTTTACTTCTATCAAATAAATCGGTTTCTGTTTTTCCACCTTTTGTCCTAGGAATTCGAATCGTTACATTGTCAGTAGCTAATTGAAAGGTATCTCTATCTCCTGATAATATGGTTACATGAAGTCCTTGTTTTTCGCCATATCTAGAAAGTGTACCCAAAACATCATCTGCTTCATATCCTTCTTTTTCTACAATGTCAATATTCATCGCTTTTAAAATTTCTTTAATGATTGGCATTTGTTCTGCCAGCTCATCTGGCATTCCTTTTCGATTGGCTTTATAACCTTCATATAATTTGTGTCTCGCTGTTGGTGCTTTTAGGTCAAATGCCACTGCCATATATTGAGGATTTGTATCTTCTATTAATTTAAATAAGATTGCTAAAAAACCATATACCGCATTTGTATATTTTCCATCTTTTGTTGTTAGCATTTTACTTCCCATAATTCCATAAAATGCTCGATTCATAATACTATTTCCATCTATTAGAACAAAATTATCCATTTTTTTCACATTCCTTTCTTAATGCTAAAACTTGTTCAAATTTTGAATGATCCATATAATTTACAAACCTCTTTCATCATCATTCATTAATATATTATCTACTAATGGATTGCATTCCACTCCTCTTTTTTTTGCTCTTTGTTTTTTTCCCTCTATAATTATCTTAATACACTCATCAAGATTTTCTATCTCTCCATTTTCTATTTTTGATAGTAATGTTTCTGTTTGTTTTTGAATCCCTGTTTCTTGGTTATCATTTTTCTTTTCTTTTTCAGGTTCAATATTGTCTGCTACATAAACAATCTTATCTAACTTGGTCATTTTATCATCAGCACCTGCAACATGAGATGATATGGCATGTTGAATTCTATCGAACTTTTCTGGATCACTATTTCTATCAAATTCTTCTTCAAACAAAATGGCACCTACTTTTCCATGTAAAGCCCCTGGTGATTGAAAAATTTCAAAGTCGTACATTGTTACTTCTCTAGAAGCACAAAATGAAAGCATCTCTTGAGGAGTCATTGTTTTTCCTATATCATGTAAAAGTGATGCAATAACAGCCTCATCTACTGGAACCCCGTTCTTTTCAGCTAATATTTTAGCCACTTTTGCTACTCTTATCGAATGATATAATTTTTTTCTATTTTCTGTTAAATATTTTTTCAACACTTCCTTAGCATTATTAATTGTTATCTCCTTTGATTGTTGTTTTTTTGATTGTTCTTTTAATAATCGTTTGCTTCTTATTTTTTCTTTAACAAAATGAATAACTTCTTCAATACTCTTTTCATTATAATCATTTTGTACCACCAAATCATATTGTTTACTAGCATAATCTGCTCCTAATACATTATCTCTTTCAGCCATACTTTCTTGTGTCATATATGTTTCTCTATTTTTTAAGAATTCTAGTCTTTCTTTTGAATTTGCTTGTATATATATAGAACAATCACATTGGTTTATTAACTCTGTATTAGGTAGTCTCCACCACTCTATAATACAAGCCTTTTCTCCATTTTGTTCCTTTTCTTTGAGCTCTCTTGCAATTTCAGATTCTAGATCATTTTCAATTATTGTATAAATCTTTGAAAATATTTCTTTATTATTTAATATAACATCTAAATCAATTTCTCCATCTTTTAATATGCCCTGTCCGTATTCTGCTACAATCCTATCTATCACTTGTCCATTATTCATCAATCTAGAAAAAATATGATCTATAGAAATAACACTACTTTTATCTATACTTTCTGTTAACTTTCTTGCAAAATATGATTTTCCACTTCCAGATTTTCCTGTGATTCCTACTAAAATCATTGTAACTTCTCCTATTCTTTATTTTGTCGCATTGAGTTCGTTTGTCTATGCGACATTTTTTTGTCGGGTCCATTGGGACCTGGTCCCGATGGACCCAAATTTAAACATAAAAAAATTCCTAACAACATAAAAAATGTAAATGGTGTTCCATTTCTCCAACCTTCTCCATTTATTAAAAAGACACTATTGGCAAATTGGCTAATTAAGGCGATTTGTACAACAAATTGTATCGTCTTTTTCTTTTGCCACATTATTAATGGGAATAACCACATAATATACCATGGTTGAAAATTTGTAATTAGTAAAAACAGAAATACCACAAAAAAATATTCTACTTTTTTCATTTCTTCTCTAAATTTTATCTGTTTCTTGTATAACAATATTACACAGGTAAAAAAATAGATAATGATAAATACACTTAGAAATGTTGAATTTACATTAACCACCAAATTTGGTATATCAAAATATTCCATTAGTATTATATAAAAGTTTTTAGCAAATTTTTCTTGTTGCGTCATAATTCCACTTAACACTTGGATGTCTTGTATATATAGTAAATACGTAATAGCTACTATAAATATAAATAACATACCATATATAAAACATTTCTTCAATCTTTCCCATGGTTTTTTATCTCTGAAATAGTAAATAATGATAAATGGCAATAGTAAAATTGCAAAATATTTTATTGCTGTAGCCAATGCTAAAAATATAATACTAACAATGAGATTCTTCTTTTTTAATAAGAAATATAAAGAAGCTAATATACAGGTTACAACATATATATCATTATGTACATTTACTATTCCTTCTATAAACATATAAGGATTTAATCCATATAATAATACAAATAATTTTTTTCCTGTTAATTTATAAATCAAATAACAATTTACCAAATGAATTATCACATTTAGTAATTTAAATAGCAATAAAGCAATATCAATATTACCGAAGGAAATTCCTGCTACGATTTTACATATGACTGTCCACACTGGTCCATATACAACCGTTGTACTTCCCCAGTCATTTTCATACCCTTTTGCTAATACTGTATCTTGTTCTAAATATTGACTATTATCTCCACTTTCTACAAAATCTTTTATTGTTACATAATATGGATTTTGTCCATATTGACTATCTAATCTTCCTACCCCTAAATAATAAAATACATCTGAACTTAGGAATGGTACAACAATTAAAAAGATTAATGAAATGATAGCTATATACATATACATGTGTTTATTGTTTTTGAATAGTTTTTCTCTGTTTTTTACAATTAAAAAATAAACTATGGTTAATATAGCTAAAATTGTTATATATATTATGGTTTGCTCTATTCTATTGGTATCATTTAAACAAAATTTAAAATATTCGTTAAAATTTAGTATGGTTCTATTTTCTAATAGATAGTTTATAGATGGTATTGCAAATAAAATCGCTCCTAGCGCAAAAACGATTAAGATGATTTGTTTTGCTTTTATAAATTCTGCTACTTTTTCTTTCATTATTTTCTCCTATTTTTTCTTGAACTTTAGATAAAATCTCAAAAGTTCAAGAAAATTTGTATTATACATTTTCATTTCTATTTCATTTTTACTATTTTATCAATTTTTGAACTTTAATAACTGATTCTTAAAGTTTAAATTTGATAAATTCCTAAAACTCAAAAAAATGAAATATTTGTGAATTATAGTTTTCTAAATAATTATATTCTGAATTTAAGAATGTTCCAAAAAAGTTAACTAATATACTGACCTCTACTAATATTAGTATAGTTATTGAAATCACTTTTTTGGTAGTTTCCTTTTCCGTGTTTTCATACATTAAAAGCCAGATAATCATGCCTAATACAGAAAACATCCAAAAGAAATCAACAGCATATCTTTGTGCAGTTCCTCCCATATAGACTTCTAACATGCACATAAGAATTCCAACAATTGGTAAAGTTATCATCATTCCTTTTAGCATAGGATCTTTTGCTTTTTTATAATATTTGTACCAAAAAATACATCCTATGATTGTTAAATTTAAGAATACGATTCCACAGACAATACCACCATTATAATAATTTTGCGTATGTCCTTCTTGACTATAATCAATGGCTATATATGGGATTTCCTTTTGTATCTTTGGTGGCTGTACCAAATATTCATACACACCTTTTGGAATATCTTTATATCTCTCTGATAAATCTGTTACATCTACCAAAGTTAATTGATATTTTGCACCAAATTCAAAGACATTTCCAAATCTTGCATAATTGTACCACATTAAAGGAATCGCTACCATTATATATGGAACGATTATAGTAAGTACTGTCAATTTTAAATTTTTGCTTTGATATGCTTGTTTTACTATTTTATATAAAAATGGTACCAATATAATTGACGCCAATACAAGTGTTGGTCTACACCCCACTGCCAATGCCATGGATAAACATGATAAAAATACATATTTTTTGTTAATATTTTCTTTATCTTTAGTAGCCATTAACATACATATCAGTCCCAACTGGACAAAAAAGTATCCTGCAATTAAAACTAATTCGTATATCCACATTCTCCATGTATTCCAGACATATAATCCTGAAATACAACTTGTTATGATAAATAAAAATAACAAAATGAATGGGCTTTTTTTAAACCAACGTTTATAAATTTGAATAATCAATATAGTACTTGCTATTATTGACAACATAACAAATAAAAAGGTTCCTGCATTTGTTGGTAAATACGTTCCTGTTAAAAGTTTATATGGCACAAATAAAAATATAGCTGGAACAATTCCAAAATATACATAATATTGTCCATTATAATAAGCTGTATCAAAGAGATAATTTACATCTTGTGTGTGTCTTTCCTCAATATTATATGGATCTTCTAAGTTTTTCAATTCTTCTGATGGTTCTATACTTATACTGACATTTCCTTGTAGTATAGCATCAACTAAATATTTATTATAAATATCAATTTCTTCTTCCATTTCTTTTGCCATAAAATTTGGTTTTATTAATAATAAGACAATCAAAATAAAAACGAAAGAAATAATGACTATTTTTTGAGAATTTTTACCTGTATATGGTTTTCTAAATATATTTACTCTATATAATACAAATCCGATTATAATTAGAAACATTAGTATTATTAACATATTGTAGACCCCTTCTATTTTTTTATTTCATGATATTCCTTCTCTGTATTCACTTTCCAAATATTTGATTTATCTTTTTTTTCTTCTTTTATATTTTGGGCAGTTTCTATTGCTGTCAACATAGCATGATCCATATTATTATATCTATGTTGTCCATTTCTTCCAATACAATATAAATTTTCTATTTGATTTAAATAATTGATTAGTTCATCCATTTTTGCATATGTATCAAAATATGCTGGATAAGCTTTTTTTATTCTTTCCATATGGTAATCTTTAACAATTGATGTCTCTTCTAATATTCCTATTTTTTTCAATTCATTTATTGCCATATTTTTAAAATCTTCTTCCTTCATATTCCACAATGCATCATTTTCATTACAAAAATATTCTAGTCCCATCCAAACATTCTCTTCTGGTTTTTCAACTAAATATGGAGACCAATTATTAAAAATTTGTATTCTTCCTACTTTCACATCTGGTTCTTGTACATATATCCAACAATCAGGTACTATATTACCTAATGTTTTTATATTTGTTTCATTTTTTATTTTTAACTTGTCAACTAGAATTCCTATAGTTATAAAATCTCTATATGGTAAATTGCTTGCTATATTTAAGATATTTTCTGGTACTTTCTCTTTTTCTATATTTTCTAGCAAATCTTTTAAAGGCATAGAAGATATAAATATGTCTCCTTGGAAATTCTCTTCTTTTCCTTCATGCAAACATGTTACTGATTGTATTTTTCCTTTTTCTTTTATGATTTTTTGTACCTTATATCCACGTTTTATAATAACTCCATTTTGCTCTACGATTTCAGCAAGTCTTTCCCATAATTGTCCTGGTCCATATTTTGGATACCAAAATCGTTCTATTAAAGACGTCTCTGCATTTTTGTTATTTTTTATTTTTAAAACTTTATACACCATATCTTTTAAAATAGTCGCTATGGAAAGTCCTTTTGCACGTTGTTTCCCCCAATCTGGTGAAATTTGACTTGGATGCCTTCCCCATACCTTTTCTGTGTATTTTTCAAAAAACATACTATATAATACTTTTCCAAATCGATTGATGTAAAAATCTTCTAATGATTTCTCTTTTCTTTTAAAAATGACACTTTTTAAATAACTTCCCCCTGCTTTTATCGTTTTTTTCATTCCCATATTTTTAAAAGTTTCTAGCTTTATTTCTATTGGGTAATCAAAAAATTTTCTTGCATAATATATTCTGGAAATCCTATGTCTTACTAGCATAACATTATCTTCTTTTTCTGGGTCTGGTCCATCCTTTTCCAATTCTGCTATTCTTCCTAATACTTTATCATCAAAAGATTTTTCTCCTTGTAAAGGCATAATTTCTTTCCAAAAATTCATAATATTTTCATCTTTTGAAAAAAATCTATGTCCTCCAATATCCATTCGATTTTGTTTATATTTGATAGTTTTAGAAATTCCTCCTATATCTTCTGATTCTTCTAATATCATTACTTTATATTTTTTGTCTTTTGATAGTTCATAAGCAGTTGTTAACCCTGCTGGTCCTGCACCTATTATAATTATATTAACCATAACATCCTCTCTTAAATATGATATATACTTTTCTTCATCTTTTATTTTCATCGACCTCTAGAATATTCTAAAGTTCATACCAAAGTTTACCAATACTATATCATATTTAATAAATTTTTTCTACAAATTCATCATATTATTGAAAAAAATGCAAGACACTAGACTTTATAACTAATTTCTTGCATTTTTAGCTTTATAAATAATTTTGTATGATTACTTTTTTTCTTTTTTAAATATATCATTTGGATTATATTTTTCAAAGGCTTCTTTTTGTTTTCGCCTTTCTACACTTTTCTCTTTTGCTTTGATAATTTTCTTTTCTTCTTCTGTTGCCATATATTGTTTATACACAATTGCCAGTAATATATTTGTATCTTCTAACAAATTATTTTTATAAATATCTTCAATTGTAACTTCATGTTTGCTATCCATATTTTCTTTTATGAAATCCCATATTTTTTCTGGTATTTTGTCTTTACTCTCTTGTGGCAACATATCTAAAATTTGATAGCCTTCTTTATATGCTTTTGAATGTAAATGATATAAATCTTTCATTTTAAATTCCCTCATCTACTTTGATTTTTCTGTTTTTGTTGGGCTTCCTTTTTCTGGTGTAGGAATTTCTCCATTTCCTGCAACAATTCCTACTGCTCTCCTCATTGCTTTTTTTGCTATTTTTTCTGCTTTTTGTTGTGCTAAAGCCAATATATAATCATTTGCAGATCCATCTAGTTCTACTAAATCACCTGTTTTAAAGCCTTCATATGGTTTCCCTGTCTTTTTCAATTCTGCTTTTAATTCTTTACTTTCTTCAGAATCTTTATCTGCTATGACTGCATTTTCTCCATGTGCATAAGCTGTTGTTAGCATTGTAATATCATTTGTTCCATCACCGATACATGTGAAGTTACCTCGTATATCTTCTCTTTTTTTATTTCCCTGTATTGCCAATTGAGAAAGTTTTAACACAGATGTTGCTTTATGAATGCCACTAGGAGCTAAATCTACTGAATAATTCCCATCATCTAGTGATTGATAATTTAATTGTACTTTTAAATGATTGTTTTCTATATATTCTCTTATTTCTTCTACTGCCTGTACAGAAGAAACTCTAAGTGATAAGCTTAAAATTTCTTTTTCTGTATCTGTTAAACTTTGAACAACATCTTTTGAAAAAATTCTTGTTCCCAGTTTTCTTTCATATGCCTTTGATTTTTCAGTATATGGACAATCTTGTAATACAACAACATCTCCTGTACTAAATTCTATTTCATCTTTTCCAGCTTTTCCACTGGTTACCATATCATTAATTAAATCTAACATTTCCTCTTTTGGTAGCCTTTCCTCTGTTACATAGGTTTTATCAATTGTATTATAAATAAATCCATTATCTCCTATAATGTATTTTGGTACAGGTATTCCTTTATCTTCTAAAATTTTCACAATTTCTCCAGCTGGTCTTGCTGTTGTAATAACAAACAATCCATTACTTTTGCCTTCTATTAAGGTAATCGCTTCTGCTAATGTTTTACATCCTTCTTCTGTTTCTAAATCCAATGTACCATCTTTATCTGAAAATACGATATAATCTTTATTGTCAATCATTCCTCTGTCTTTTATTTCACGTTTACGTTCAGGATGTTCTTTCTTCCATTTATATTTTTCTTTTTCTGTTGGAAACTCTACTACAAAGCTGTCTTTTTGCTCTTGTGTTAATTCCTTTTTTGTTCTAATTCCCGTTTCTCCTGTTTCTGCTTTCACAATATCCAATTTTTCTTCTAAATTGTCTATGATTAATTCTCCAAAAAAATGCTCATATTCATGCATAAATATCATAGAATCCGCAACTGAGAAAGGAATTGTTAACTCATTTCCATCTAAATCTTGTGCCTTTACTGTAATTCTAAAAGGTCTATTTTTAAATGTCCAATAATAGTGATCATCATAATCTATTGAAAAGCAACCTTCTTCTTCCTTTGAAACACCTTGCATATGTATAATTTCTGGATTAACCAAAACTAATTGTGTATTTCTATCCTCAAAAGTCTTTATTGCCATTATTCTCTTTAAATTTCCTAATTGTGGTGCTGAAAATCCAGCAGCTCCATTTTGCCTCTCTACCTCTTCCATTAAAACCATTGCAAGCGTTCTTGCTTCTTCTTTTCCTTCTTCACTTGTCATATCAATTTTTTCTGAATGTTTTCTTAAAATTCCTTTATCTTCTGGATTTACATATTTTAAAACTTTTGGTTTTTCCATTTTTACTTTTTCTCCTTTTATTTTATATATAAAATACGTCTCCTATAAATTTTATCATATTTTTAATACATTGTCTACTTTTTTTGTAAACCTTTTATTGACATCTTTCCTATTTTATCATATACTTGGCTTATAATTGATATGTAAGGAGGTTCCTTTTATGAACAATAAAATCTTTATATCTCATGCAGATATTATATTAGATAAAATATATGATGCCGATTTTAATCTTGTAAAACAAGACGGTGGCGGTTGCAATTGGAATGATTTATATAATTTAAGTTTAATGGGAGAAACTTGCTATGCCTTTGGAAGTTGTGGAAATGACGAAGAAGGAAAAATCGCACTGGATTCCTTAAAACGTGCAGGTGTTAATACAGACAATGTTTTAATTGATGATACCATCAGAACAGATATCATGAATATTTTACTTCCAGCATCCTCTTCTCTTGATGACAATGATGTCATTCATACTTGGTATTCTCCTATTACCAATAAAAGTACGATGCATTTTTCTGATAATTTACCATTAGACATTCCTGAAGAATTTAAAGGTAAAGAAATTTACATTATTTTAGATAAATTTGAAAATATTAATTATGAATTTTTACAAAAAATTGATAACAAAAAAGTATGTTTAGATGTTGGTGCAGAAGAATTTATTGAATATTATACAAATCAATATTTAATTAATTTCTTTAGACAAGCTAATCTGATGCAATTAAATCATGTAATTTGTGATTATTTATTTAAGAAATTTAAAATAAAGAATGAAGTTGAATTCTTTAACATGTTGAATTTAGATTTGCTTGTGATAACCAATGGAAAAAAAGGTGCTAAATTCTTATACAAAGAAAACAACCAATTACAAATAATTGATAAAACACCTTCTATAATTGTAGATGCAGTTGATACCTCTGGTGCAGGAGATGCTTTCTTTTCTACTGTCATTAGAGAATATGCTTATTGTGAAAAAATTGATAAAAATTTTATTGATAAAACTTTTGAACTTGCGAATAAATCTTCTAGAGATATTATTGCACAAGTTGGTAGTAGAAAGTAAACTTTTTAAACTTTTTAGGATATTCTTTAAAAATTAAAGAATATCCTAAAATTTTACATTATCAGAAAATCTATATCTCCAGATTAATTCCTTTAGATCTGTTTCAACTTATCTTTCTCTATTTTCTTTTGATATCTATCCTCTTCTGAAAAAATGCAACCACAATATTTTTGCATATATAATCCTAGTTCTCTTGCTTTGGCTTGGCCTTCTCTAAATCCAACTCGAAAATCTCTATATAAAAATTCAACATCATATTTTTTTGCCATTTGGTTTGCCACTTCTATTAATGCTTCATGATTTTGATAGGGACTTACTAATAAGGTTGTAGAAAAATGGGTATACCCATTCTCCTTTGCATATTTGGCTGTTTGCTCTAATCTTACTGGATAGCAATATTGTTTACATCGATTTTGCAAATCTCCAATGACATGTTTGCAAAATTCATCTAGTCCATAGTTTTCTTCAAATATAGCTTTTACATCAATACTTTTGGTATATTCTTTTAAGCAATCTCTTCTTGCTTTATATTCCATATATGGATGAATATTCGGATTAAACCAATATACGGTTGGCTCAATTTCTTCTTTTCTAAGTGAATCTATACAATATACACTACATGGTGCACAACAAGTATGTAATAATAGTTTCATATTTCCTTCCTTTCTTTGCTTTGTCGCATTAGGTTCGTTTGTCTATGCGACATTTTGGTCAAAATGGACCTGGTCACAATTTTCCCGATTGTCCCATGTCGCATTGGGATCAGATCCTGATGCGACATTACATATTTTCTTGATATGGATACCCTAAATGCTTATATGCTGGTGGTAAAACCACTCTTCCTCTCAGAGTTCTTGCAATAAATCCAATTTGGATTAAATATGGTTCATAGACATCTTCAATGGTATCTACTTCTTCACCTACTGTCGCAGCTAGTGCTTCAATTCCTACTGGTCTTCCAGCATATTGTACAATCATGGTATCTAATATTTTTCTGTCTATTTCATCTAATCCTAGCTCATCTATTTCTAGCTTATTTAATGCGTGTTTTGTAATTTTTAATGTAATATCTCCATCACCTAACACAGCTGCATAATCTCTAACTCTTTTTAAAAGTCTATTTGCAATTCTTGGTGTTCCTCTTGATCTTCTGGCAATTTCTATAGCAGCTTCTTCTTCTATGTTTACATCTAGGATTCCTGCAGATCTTTTTACGATTTTTGTTAAATCCTCTACAGAATATAACTCTAATCTATGCACAATTCCAAATCTATCTCTTAATGGTGTTGTCAATGACCCAGCTTTTGTCGTAGCACCAATTAATGTAAATTTAGGTAAATCTAATCTGATGGACCTTGCACTTGGTCCTTTTCCGATAATAATATCTAATGTGTAATCCTCTAAAGCTGGATACAAAATTTCTTCTACACTTTTACTAAGTCTATGAATTTCGTCTATAAACAAGACATCAAATTCTGAAAGATTGGTAAGAAGTGCTGCCAAATCTCCTGGTTTTTCAATGGCAGGTCCAGAAGTGATTTTAATATTGGAATTCATTTCATTAGATATGATATTCGATAATGTTGTTTTTCCAAGTCCTGGAGGTCCATATAAAAGAACATGGTCTAATGGCTCCCCTCTTTTTTTTGCTGCTTCTATATAAATCTTCATATTTTCTTTGATCTTATCTTGACCAATATATTCATCTAATGTTTTCGGTCTTAATGAATTTTCTAGTCGTTCTTCTCCTGTATTTTCTAGTTCTGGACTAATAATTCTGTCTTCATCCATCTTATTATTGCCTCCTTTTTTGTCCAATTTTGGGTTATTGGGAGCAGGTCTGTTTGGACCCCATTTTTGTTTGTTCCCAATGACCCCATCCCCACACTATTTCAACAAGTTGTTAATACTAATTGAAATTGATATATCTAATTCTCTTCTCATGTTTTCATAATAATCTTCTAATAATCCTCTTTCATCTTGTGGAAGCTCTTCCAAATTTATTTCTGTTCCATCTTTGATTTTATACCATTTTTCATCAAAATAATATCGACTTGTGACAATCCTTTCATTATTCAAACATATAAAATCTTTTCTAGCAAACATATTGGTTCCTAAACTAAATCCTGGGTCTCCATCTATCAAATATGCAAATGTTGGTTTTATGTCTAATTTGCTGACTGGTTTTTCTATTTTGATATTTTCTATTCCTGGTATTTTCATTCCACAGGCAACTCTGATATAATTTAATTTTATATCTGTATCTGTTAAATTTGGCTCTGTCTCCTTTAAGAAATCTATTAAATATTCATTATACATTTCTAGACCATTATGATCCCCAAATAAAAGTATAACTGTATCATCATATAAATTTGCTTCTTTTAATTTTTCTATAAACACCCCAAAGGCATAATCTGCATAATTAACAGCTTCTAAATAACATCCTAAAAATGTATTTTCATATTTTCCAACATTAATACTTACCTTACTTCTATCTTCTAATCCAAGTAAATAGAATGGTGTATGTGATGATGCTGAAACAATGTAAGACATAAATGGTGTATTGTAATTTTTTAATTTTTCTACTGCTTGTATATATAATAGTTCATCTGATAAATAGTCATTGATATTTTCTGAAGTATCTGCAAAAGAATCTTTTAATTCAATATTTTGTACATCAAATGCTTTATATACATTTCCTCTATTCCAGAAATATCCATAATTTCCATGCATATAAGAAGTCGTATATCCTTCATTTTCAAACATAGTAAAAATATTATCATATGTATTTGTATAATATCGACTATATGACATGCCGTTTTCCATAGGATATAATGATGTTACTGTAGAAAATTCTGAATCAGCTGTTGAAGAATAACTTTGCATAAACATATTAGATATTTCTATATTTTCATTAATAAATTTATTTAAATTTGGTGTAATTTCTTTTCCATTAATTTTTCTATTAATGACAAAATTTTGAATAGACTCTAATTGTAAAATAATAACATTCTTTCCTTTTATATAGCCTTCCAAATCATAGTTAGTTTCACTATACTTTTCATCATATTCTTTCTTTAATTCTTCATAATCTGTCATCAATTCCTCTTTTGTACTATATTTTGCTTGATTTTTTATATTGAATGTATTTTCTATATCAGATATATGATATCCATAAATTGTACTTATCTTTACTTGCCTATCTTTATTATAAGGTGCTTCTTTTGCTAATTCTATATAGTATTCATCCATTGAGAAAAATAGGATTGTCACTCCAATACCCAGTATCAATTTTATCACCTGATATTTAATAGCTAACTTCTTTTTCTTTTCAATCTTCAATATTTTTGTAAATAGTAATATACATATAGCTATGATATCTATAAAATATAAAACATGCCTTATTCGGAATAAATTTGGTAATGTACTTATAATTTCTTCGCCATATTGAATATTCGTAATTTGAGCAACAGATAAAACAGAACTAGAATATGCATGATACAAATTATCTGTCCATAACAAAATACTGATTACTATATCTAGAATAATTGTAACAACAATTCTTCCTCGATTTGGTAAAAAAGTACATATCATCCAAATGAATGTTGCTATAAATGCAATTGTCCCTAAAACTGTTTCCATATCAATAGGTTCTTGAATAGATATGGTATTTAAATAAAAGAATATCGTTTTTAAAAATAATAAAATTCCTATTATAATAGGAAATCCGATCGAATTGAAAAATCGATTGGCTATCTCTTTTATTTTTGTTTTGTTTATTTTCTTGTTATTTATTTTTTCTTTGATTTCTTTCTCTTTAAATTCTACTTTTTCGATTTTCTCTGGCTTCTCATTTTCAGATATTTCTTTTTCTTGCTTCTTTTTTATGGTTTCTTTTTTCTTTTCCATTTTTTGTTCTTTCATTTCCCCTAAAATTGCTTTTCTCTTTTGATTTTCTTTTGATATATTTTCTTTCAACTCTTTTTCCTCTTTCTCTTATTTTATCTGATTGATAAAGTTTTCTATCAATTCCAACATCTTATGATTGTTTTCTATATATGGTTTAGGCTCAAATTCTTGTACTTGCTTTATTGCCTTTTCTAATTCTTCTACAGATTGTATCCCAATAATATTTCCACTTTTATTGAACTTTTCTACAATTTCTGTTTGATGATTATTCACATGTTCTCCATATTGATGTAATCTTGGCACAGCTATTACCTTTTTCCCTTTTTCAAGTGAAGTAACAATAGACCCCACTCCCCCATGTGTAATAATAAAATCTGCCTTTTGCTCAAATGTATCTAATTCTTCTCTTGGCATAAAATCCATTATCTTCATTTTTTCATTTTTTGGCTGATATTGTGTATATCCAGCCTGTACAATCACTTCTTCTGTAATTACATTTTTACTTATCAATCTATCAATTTCTTCTAATAATCTTTGAAAAGAATTATTTTGTGTTCCTAACATTACAAATATCATTAATAAATCGAACCTCCATAAACTGCTTTTGGATATAATTTTAGCATTTCTTCCCATTGCACAATAAACAAATCTGCTATTGGATATAATAATCTACCTGTTGCTGTTTTCTTATTGGTATTTGCAAAAGTTTCTATATAGATAATTTTACTTCCAAACAGTTTTCCTAATATGCACATTGGTCCTGCTGTATGTGTCCCTGTTGTTACAATCACCTTTGGTCTTAATTTAAAATAATAATATACGGTTTTGATACATAAGTATAAATACTTAAATATGTATGTAAATAACTTTGCTCTTGTGCCATATGGCAAAAAGTCTAATTTATCTCCATATGTTTCTTTTAAGTGTTCATTCACTTTATCTTTTTCTGTAATAATATGATAATCATATTTTTCAAATAGTGGAGAAAGCTGTAATAATTCTGTTAAATGTCCTCCTGTACTAGAAATGAATAACACTTTTTTCTTTGCCTTTTCTTTCATTTTCTTTTTTGATTCCTTTTCATTCTTAATTTTATATTCTTTCATTGTATATTATATCTTTTTTTCAATTATCTGTCCAGTCTATTATGTCGCATTAGGTTCGTTTTTCTGTGTCGCATTGACTTCGTTTGTCTATGCGACATTGATGACACAAAAATAGACCTAAATATTAGCGTATTTTCTAATATTTAGGTCTAGTGTTTTATCCAAATATTCCTCTCTTTTTTATTGGTGGTTGCTCATTCATTGTTCTTGCTAATTGTACTAGCAATTCTCTTTGTTCTTTTGTAAGTCTCTTTGGAGTTTGAACATTAACAGTAAATACAAAGTCACCAACAGAATTAGAACTTACAGATTTAAAACCTTTTCCCCTGATAGCAAATTTGGTTCCTGTTTGTGTTCCTTCTGGTATCTTATATTTTTCTTTACTTCCATCTACCATTGGTATTTCTAATTCTGCTCCTAAAGTTGCTTGTGTAATGGTGATTGGTACATCACAATATACATTATTTCCTTTTCTTGAATATATACTATGTTTCTTTAATCTAACTGTTATATATAAATCTCCTTTTGGTCCACCTTTTTCTCCAGGTTCACCTTCACCTCTTAATACAACGGTTTGACCATCATCAATACCTGCTGGTATTTTTACTTTTATTTTCGGTTGTTTTCTAACAGTTCCTTTTCCTCTACAATTTTCACAAGGTTCTTTTATAACTTCACCTGTACCATGACAATTTGTACAAGTTCTAGTAGTTTGCATTTGTCCTAAAATTGTATTTTGTACTTGTCTAATTTGTCCTGTACCATTACAGGTTGGACATTTTGTAACAGATGTACCTGGTTTTGCACCAGTACCATGACATACTTGACATTCCTCATTTCTTGTAATGGTAATTTCTTTCTCCACTCCTAGAAAAGCTTGTTCAAAAGTAATATCAATATGAAGGTTTAAGTCAGCACCTTTTCTTGGTCCATTTTGTTTTCTGCTACTACTTCTACCACCACCAAAGCCTCCTCCAAAGAATGAAGAAAAGATATCTCCTAAATCCCCAAAATCGTCAAAGCCATTAAATCCAGAAGATGTGTAAGAATAGTATCCATTACCACCACCAAATGGTCCTCCACCTGCACCATTAAAACCTTGTGGTCCATCTGGTCCAAATTGGTCATACATTTTTCTTTTTTGAGGGTCTGATAATGTTTCATAAGCTTCATTAACTTCTTTAAATTTGGCTTCTGCTTCTGCCTTATTGTCCGGATTGGCATCTGGATGATATTTCTTTGCTAGTTTTCTATATGCTTTTTTTAGTTCGTCCTCTGTTGCATTTTTATTGACACCTAAAACCTCATAATAATCTCTTTTTCCTGCCATGCTTTTAACCTTCTCCTCTATCTAAATTTTGTCCAATTGATGATGATTTTTTGCTCCGTCCCCAAAATCATCATATTTTGTTTGAAAATTTTTTATAAATCGAATCAAAAACGAGTATTACTAGGCAAGTAAGAAAAAAATCTTAAGATAATACATTTTGTATATCGAAAGATTTTTTTCGAAACTTAACGAAGTAAGACGAAGTTTTTCATTCGATTTTACTTGTTGTCATCTTCTACCTTATAATCTGCGTCATATACATTTCCGTCATTTCCTTGTGTATTTCCGTTTCCATTATCTTCTGCTCCAGCTTGTGTAGCATTTGGATCTGCTCCTTGTGCTCCATTTGGATTTGCATTTTTATATAATTGTTCAGACATATCATAGAATACTTTTGTTAGTTTTTCTGTTGCTTCTTTAATTTTTGCTGTATCATTTTCTTCCAATGCTTTTCTTGTATTATCAATTTCTGTTTGTACTTTTGCTTTTTCTTCTCCGCTGATTTTGTCTCCTAAATCTTTTAACGTTTTTTCACTGTTATATACTAAACTTTCTGCATTGTTTTTAACTTCAATTTCTTCTTTTTTCTTTTTATCTTCTGCTGCATGTGCTTCTGCATCTTTTACTGCTTTATCAATATCTTCATCTGTTAAATTTGTTGAAGCTGTAATAGATACATTTTGTTCATTTCCTGTTGCCATATCTTTTGCAGATACGTGAACAATACCATTAGCGTCTATATCAAATGTTACTTCGATTTGTGGTACGCCTCTTGGTGCTGCTGGAATTCCTGTTAATTGGAATCTTCCTAATGTTTTGTTATATGCAGCCATTTCTCTTTCACCTTGTAATACGTGAACTTCAACTGATGTTTGACCATCTGCTGCTGTTGAGAAGATTTGAGATTTTTTAGTTGGTATTGTTGTATTTCTTTCAATTAATTTTGTAAATACACCACCATATGTCTCAATACCTAATGATAATGGTGTTACATCTAATAATACCAAGTCTTTTACATCTCCTGATAAAACACCACCTTGAATAGCTGCACCAATAGCAACACACTCATCTGGGTTAATTCCTTTATCTGGTTCTTTTCCTGTGATTCTTTTTACAACTTCTTGTACAGCTGGAACTCTTGTAGAACCACCAACTAATAATACTTTATGAATATCATTTGCTGTAATTCCTGCATCTTTTAATGCTTGATTTACAGGTCCTGCTGTTGCTTCTACTAAGTCATGGATTAATTCTTCAAATTTTGCTCTTGTTAATGTAACATCTAAGTGTTTTGGTCCTGTACTATCTGCTGTGATAAATGGTAAGTTAATTTGTGTTTGTTGAACACCAGATAACTCAATTTTTGCTTTTTCTGCTGCTTCTTTTAATCTTTGCATTGCCATTTTATCTTGTTTTAAATCAATTCCATTTGATTTTTTGAATTCATCAACTAAGTAATCAATGATTGCATTATCAAAGTCATCTCCACCTAAATGTGTATTACCACTTGTAGATAAAACTTCAAATACACCATCACCAATATCTAGGATAGATACATCAAATGTTCCTCCACCTAAGTCATAGATTAATATTTTTTGATCTTGCTCTTTATCCATTCCATAAGCAAGTGCTGCTGCTGTTGGCTCATTGATAATTCTTAAAACTTCTAGTCCTGCGATTTTACCAGCATCTTTTGTTGCTTGTCTTTGGCTATCATTGAAATATGCAGGTACTGTGATAACTGCTTGTGTTACTTTTTGTCCTAAATAGTTTTCTGCATCTGCTTTTAATTTTTGTAAAATCATTGCTGAAATTTCTTGTGGTGTAAAGCTATCACCTTCAATATTTACTTTATCAGCTGTTCCCATTTTTCTTTTGATTGAAATAACAGTATTTTCTGGATTTGTAACTGCTTGACGTTTTGCAATTTGTCCAACTAATCTTTCACCATTTTTAGAAAATGCAACAACTGATGGTGTTGTTCTATTTCCTTCTGCATTTGGTATAACGACTGGTTCTCCTCCTTCCATAACTGCTACACAT
Source organism: uncultured Clostridia bacterium (assembly GCA_944387445.1). Lineage (GTDB taxonomy): Bacteria > Bacillota > Clostridia > TANB77 > CAG-508 > CAG-269. The sequence continues at coordinate 29,618 of CALXEX010000001.1, forward strand.
GAATTTGTTGTTCCTAAGTCAATTCCTATAATTTTTCCCATTTTAAATTCCTCCCATAATAAATTTATATTTTTAAAATTAATAACTTTTTATATTTTGTCATTCTTTTTTAAATCTTGAATGATTTTTCTGTTGTTTTCTATCCTTTCTTTTGTAACCATTTTCATCCATTCTTCTTTTGTCATATTGGATAAATTCCAATTAGATAATTCTTTATATCCAATTTCTTCTCCAAGCCATTTAGGCTTTTGGAATGTATTTGCTATATGCTCATTTGGAAATTCTATTTCTGCTGTTAAGAATCCATCTAGATATTCATAATACACGTCCATTTCTACATGTAAATTATTCTCAATTGGTATTACAATTCTAGTCTTTCTTATCACATTACTTATTTTGTTTTTTATCAATTCATTATATTCATTTTCTTGTATAGAATTTTCAATTTCATATACATTTGCTATTTTTTCAAAGTTTTCACCATATTCTATATCTCCCTTTGTTTTGACTGTATAGATATATTCTATAGAATTATTCTTTTTATTTTGTATTTTTCGGATTCTAATGATTGTATTTATGTCTCTGTAGATAAATGCTTGTTCTATATCAATTGTATCTTTTATTTTCAAATCTTCTGGAAGATAATTTACAGCATATTTTCTTTCTATTTCTTGTTTCATCTTAACTCCTCTTTTAGTTTGCTACTACCACCATAGAATGTCTAATTACTTTTGTGCCAATCCTATATCCCTTTCTATATTCTTGAACAATTTCTTTTTCACCTTTGGTTTCGTCTTGTACACTACTTACTGCCTCATGTAATTCTGGATCAAAAGTTTCTCCTATTGTTTTGATTTCTTCTACACCTTTTGCTTTTAATGTATCTTGAAATTGTTTTAATACCAATTCAATTCCTTTTTTGTATTCTTCATCTTTGGTTTCTATTTTAGCAGCATTTTCTAAGTTATCCAATATTGGAAGCATAACTTCTACAACATCTGATAAAATAGAATTGTATAGACTTTCTCTTTCTTTTACACTTCTCTTTTTAAAATTTTCAAATTCTGCTAAAATTCTTTTATATCTATCATCTAGTTCATCATATTCTGACTTTGGTACAATTTCTTGTTCTTTTTTTACATTCTTATTTTCTACATTTTCTTCCCTTTTTACGTCATTTTCTAACTCTTCATTTTTCTCTGCCATTCTTTAACCTACCTTTCTCCAAATTGGAAAATAATCCTTACAACAATGATTATTTTTTAAATTATTCTAATTCTTTTAACTTTTTATTAATATATTTCATAACAGAAATCACTTTTGAATAATCCATTCTTTTAGGACCAATAATACCAATCGTCCCTAAATCTTTTCCATTCACCTTATGCTTAAATGTGACAACACTAAAATCTTTCAATTCTTCTTTATGGTTTTCTTCGCCTATATATACATGAATATCATCTGCAAATCCAGAATCTAGCATATCTGTTACCAATTCTTTGGTATCTAATACATTTATAAAGTTTTTTGCTACTTCTAAGCTATTAAATTCTGGTAAGTCAAATGACTTGTTTGCACCTTCAAAATATATATTTTCTTCTTCTAATACTTTTTTGATTTGTTCAATGATTGGTTTAATCACATTCACACTATATGTCATTTCATCATATAAATACTCTTCTAATGGTCTGTCAATTGTTTCGATTGGTTGCCCTTTTAATTTTTTATTAAACATATAATTAATGGTTTCGATTTGTTTTTCTGTAACATCTTCATCAAATTTGATAATGGTTTCTTTTACTAGCCCACTATCTGTTAAGATTACTGCCATCATCATTCTAGAACCTAGTAATACAAATTTAATTTCTTCTATCATTTGACTATTTGCTTTTGGTCCTATAGATACTGTTGTATAATGTGTCACTTCTGATATGGTATTTGCTGCAATTTTTGTTAAATCTTCAATTTCATTTACTTTTGTCTCTAATTTATCACTAATATATTTGATTTCCTCTAAGCTAATGTCATCATCTTTTAACAATTCATCTACATAATATCGATATCCTTTTTCAGAAGGTACTCTACCACTTGATGTATGGGTTTTATCTAAGTAACCAGCCTTTTCCAAATCTGCCATTTCATTTCGAATGGTTGCACTACTACAATCTAATCCATGATTGGTTGTTAATGCATTTGAGCTAACTGGCTCTGCTGTATTAATATATTCTTCTACAATTGCTTGTAGCACTTTCTTTTTTCTATCATCTAACAATTTTTTCACCTCTTTAGTTTTAATTGTTAGTTTTTAGCACTCCATCTATTCGTTTGCTAACTTCATATATATTATACCCGTTTTTAGCACTTGTCAATACATTTTGCTAAAATAGTTTGTGAATTTTGTGTGAACAAAAAAGAAGCAATCAGATTCCTATCTGAATTGCCTTATCAAATATTATTGCCAATTTAAAATTGGATATCCATAATTAATTTAATTAACATCTTTCTTAAATTTGGGTAAATCTTCGTTTTATAAATTAACAAAGCTCTATCGAATAAATTATCCTCCTATAATTATACAAATAATTATAAGGTATCTTTAATTCATATGAAATATACTTTTTATTTTACTAATAAATCTTTTGAATAATGGCTCTTTGTATTCTATCATTGACACTTGATTTTTTACAATATTTTCTTGTATATGTTTCTTAAAAATATCCTCTGAATTATATTTATTTCTAAGTTCTTGTTGATACTTATCTTCATGATTCTTTAATATTTGTTTTAGTTCAAGTTTTTCTTTTTCATTATCACACCAATAATTCAAGTGTAATAAAGCTATTATTGCTAATGTTTCTTTTCTAATATTTTGTTTATTTAATGGTATATCTTCTATATATTGAGGATTATAATTAGTATTTCTTTTTTCTTTCAACATATTGAATAAACTATTTGGTAATTTATCAATATATTCATTTCCTAATAAGTTCAATACTTGATATACTTCTGAATAGATTTCTTTAGTTTTTATATTCATACTTCTTTACCTTCATAATTTTTTTGTGGTTGTTCAATTCCTTCTCTTAATGTTTCTTTAGCATCAGATAAATCTGATAATTTTACATCTTGATATGCATCTGATAAAATTCTACGTTTAGATTTTCTAATATCGCTTTTTACATTACTTCCGCTCTGTTCACCTTGTTCTATGTTTCTATTTAAATAAAACATAGCATTTTGAATTACAGTATTTTCTCCTAAAACTCCATCTCTATTGCCATACATCTCTACAGATAATTGTTCTAATCTTTGCATATCACCAGCAATCACCGCTTCGCTTATTTGCCTTTGTTGTTCTGTTAATCTATCTGAAAGGCTTTTTATGAAATTTCCTTTTTCTTCATCCGTCATTTCAAAAAAATGGTTCATATTTTTGTTGAATATTCTCTCCCCATTTTCTTCTTTAAAATATCCTAATATAAATTCTTTTGGAAATTCTCCATAATTATTATCTCCACAACATAATTGGTCTAAAATACAAGTTGTTTTGTGATTATTTCCAACAGCACTTATATCCATTCCTGGAAAACCAACATATAATTGCTCTCCATTTCCTTCCAATATTGTAGGAACTAAAGCAACCACTCCATATTCTGCCATTTCACTTCCCAATCTATAATCTTTCAATTCTTTTCTTTGATAACTTTTTAATTCAGAACTTACTCCTAAAGAACTTATAGTTGCTAACACAGAACTCCCTTTCTTTATGTCTAATCCCCTATCACATATTCCTTTCAAAACTTCATCTACAGATTTGCCTTTCGTTTTTTCTTTTCGTATTGCATGAACGCCTAACCCCATTTTTCCTTTTTGACTTTTCATAACTTTATCAATATACTCATACATTTCTTCCGTATTTGATTTCACTCTTTTACTCATATTTGGGGGTTCACTAATCAATTCCGAGTTATCTATACCGTTAAAATCAAAAACAATTTTTCTCATCATTTCTCCATTCTATATCATGAAAACCATTTAATTATATATCATTTTTTGATACTTGACTGATATTTGTTCTTTTACTTTTTCCATCTGTTTCATAATTCCTTTTAAAATAGAAATAACATCTAAAATTTTTGAAGTATTTTTAGTTTTAATATCTTTTATATATTCATTTTCATAATTTTCTAAAAATCTTTTAAACTTACTCTTTCCTGATATTTTATTAAAAATTATTCTCTTTATCTTGGTAAATACGTTGTCTTCATATATTTGCAACTGGTATATATTATTGATAAATACTTCATTTATATCTGTTTGTACATTTTCTATACACCATTCCATTCTTGCTTTACACTCCTCAATCATAACTGCATAATCTAATTTTTTTGTGCACAAGCCATTATCATATTTTTTATTTCTTGTATTTCTTCATCATTATGTGTTTTCTCTTTTAATTTTTCTGTTAAAGTTACTATATTTGCTATAGCAATTTTTTGATTATTCATAGCATTTTGCATTATCTTAAATATATTTATATATAAATTATCATATACATAAATTAATTTTTCCAATTGTTCTTTATATTTATTAATATTTTTTTCTATCTCGACCTCATATTTTTCGCTCTTTTGATTGTAAAATCTTAATTGTTGTTCAAAAAACTCTCTTATTTCATTCAATTTACATTCTTTTAATTTTTCTATATTTTTTTGATATATTGCTAACTGTAACATAGAAATTTCATTTTCCACATTCTCCAAATTTTGCATATTTTCATTTAATTTTTCAAATATTTGAATTTCATCCATAGTATCTCTCCTATAAACTATCTAAACATATTGTCTATTTTATCTTGATATTTTTTTCCTAATTTATTCGTTCCTCTTTCCATCTTATTTAATGTTGGACTTAATATTTTATTACTCACATTCCTTGTAATTACATTTCCCGCTTGTAATATATCCTTAATCTCATCTAACATTCCTTTATCATTTCTTGATAACGATTTATCCATCATATATTTTACTCCTATTGTACTTAGTAATCCTACTCCAACAGTAGGTACCATTACACTCGTAGCTAATATTCCTGCACTTGTAACAATCTTTTGTATTTGTGGATTTTTTACTAATGCATTGACAGTTTTTATTGCTCCTCGACCAGTTAATTCTATCCCTTTTCCTAAACCTTTTAAAGTATATTTACCTGTAGTTTTAGCAATTCCCTTTATTACTTTTTTTTGCATTCATCTTTTGACTCCTTTTATTATTTACTCTATCTATACTTCTACCATCAATGTGTATATTTCCATATTTACCATCAAATTTAAACATTCAAATTTCTCCTCTTAAATTGTTTTATTTATCTAAAGAAATTATACCATAACTAAATTAATTTTGTTAGACCTTTTTTAATTTTTTTATTTTTTCTCTTTTTCATATGGTATTTAATATATTGTTATTTATATTTTTTCTAAATTCGTTTATTTTTATAACAATATATATATCCCTATCCCAATTGCTTGTATAATAAACAAATTCAACATATTTGATGTTAACAAATTATTTGTTGCTTCTATGACACCAAATAACTTTTTATCTTCTTCTTTTTTATAATGTTTTTGTGCTTCAAAAAAAGTAACCAATTCAGGAATACTAGTTATCAATCCTAATAAAACGCCTAAAACCCATTCTGCAATCCCAAAAATTCCTGCTAAATTTTCTAATACAATTCCTAATGCATTTCCTATAAAATACAATAATATACCTGCCATTAGAATATATCCTACATATATACATAATCGCTTATTTTTACCTTTTCCTATGCTTTCTGTTTCATTTTTTATCCTATCAAATTCTTCTTGTGCCATTCTTGTATCTTCATCATACAAGTATCTTTCATGTATTTTTTTAGAAATCCAGTAGAAAATAACATATATAGCAACGAATATAAACACTATAACAACATTTAAATTGTTTTCAATTTTTAATAAAATAATGGGAAATAGAATCGTGAAAATAACCAATATATTTTGAATGATTATTCCTTTATTCTTGATTGCTTTATAATTTTTATTGATAATTATAGACACACTATATTGGATAAAATTAATCACATTAGAACTGATAATATTATAGAAACTTGTTCCCATTAATCCTCTAAAGCTAGACACTGTTACAGTTAAAAATTCCGGAATCGAGGTTGCAATACCTGCTATATTCCCTATTGTTCTTGGTTTTAATTTCAAATTTTCTGCAAGCTTTCTTAAAGACTTCACAAGAATATATTTTGAAATTACGACTATCAAGAATGCATAGACAAAAAATTTTATTATTTCCAAAATCATTATGATACCTCTTTCTATTTTACTTTTAGCACAGTTTAATCACACATATATTTTCAAAAAATGGATTCATCTATTATACAATGACCGAAGATTTGTTATTTATATTGGTTATTTTACCCAATTTTATTGCCATTTATCAAAAAATATTATATAATGACCTCGTATTGTAAAGGAGCGTGTATATATGGAAGAAGTAAAAATCGGACAAGTTTATCGTCACTTTAAAGGAAACTATTACTTTGTTGAAAATGTGGCGTATAACTCGGAAACTAAAGAAAGAATGGTTATTTATAAAAATTTATATCCTAGAGATGATGGACGTTCCTTATGGGTTAGACCTGAAAAAATGTTTTTAGAAGAACTTCCAGAAAGAGCAGACAATATTACTGGTCAAAAAACAAGATTTGCGTTAGTAACAGATTTAGAAACGGACTATACCAAGCTATAAAATGTCGCATTGACAAACAATGTCGCATAGACAAACGAACTTAATGCGACATTAGAAAAGAAGGAGGATTTTTATGATAGATATTAAATTTTTAAGAGAGCATCCTGACATTGTAAAAGAAAATATCAAGAAAAAATTTCAAGACCATAAATTGGTTATGGTTGATGAAGTCATTGAGCTAGATAAAAAAAATAGAGAAGCACAACTTACTGGCGACAACTTAAGATCTGAAAGAAAAAACTTAAGTTCTCAAATTGGAGAGTTGATGAAAGCTGGTAAAAAAGAAGAAGCTGAAAAAATCAAAGCACAAGTTCAAGAAATCAACGCTAAACTAGAAGAAAATGAAAAACTAGAAAATGAATATGCGGAAGAAATTAAAACAAGAATGATGAAAATACCAAACATTATGCATGAATCTGTTCCTATTGGAAAAGATGATTCTGAAAATGTTGAAGTTGAAAAATTTGGAGATCCTATTGTTCCAGATTATGAAATTCCTTTTCATGGTGAAATATTAGAAAATTTAGGTGGTCTAGATTTGGACAGCGCTAGACGTGTTTCCGGTAACGGATTTTATTATTTAATGGGTGATGTTGCTAGACTTCATTCTGCTGTTTTAACATATGCTAGAGATTTTATGATTAATAAAGGATTTACCTATTGCATCCCACCTTTTATGATAAGAAGTGATGTTGTAACTGGTGTTATGAGTTTTGAAGAAATGGATGCTATGATGTATAAAATTGAAGGAGAAGATTTATATCTAATTGGTACTTCTGAACACTCTATGATTGGTAAATTTAAAGACCAAATTTTAAGAAAAGAAGATATGCCATATACAATGACTTCTTACTCACCTTGCTTCAGAAAAGAAAAAGGTGCTCATGGAATCGAAGAACGTGGTGTGTATAGAATTCATCAATTTGAAAAACAAGAAATGATTGTGGTTTGTGAACCTGAAGATAGTTGGAATTGGTATGATAAAATGTGGTCATATACAGTCGAATTCTTTAGAAGTATGAATATTCCAGTAAGAACTTTAGAATGTTGTAGTGGAGATTTAGCAGATTTAAAAGCAAAATCTTGTGATGTAGAAGCCTGGTCTCCTAGACAAAAAAAATATTTTGAAGTTGGAAGTTGTTCAAATCTAACAGATGCACAAGCAAGACGTTTAGGAATTCGTATTAAAGGTGAAAAAGGAAATTATTTTGCACATACATTAAACAATACTGTTGTTGCCCCACCTCGTATGTTAATTGCCATTATGGAAAACAATTATCAACCTGATGGTAGTGTAATTGTTCCAGAGGTATTAAGACCATATATGGGTGGATTAGAAAAAATTGAGCCTAAGAAAAAATAAAAAATCTTGCTATTCGTGAAATCAAAGATTTCGATAAACAATAATGTAAAATTACTTTACATTGATTAACACAAATAAAAGTATCTTAAACTTATTGTACACGGAAAGATCTTATAAGTGGTCAAACTACAATTATTTCCTATACAATAAATATATAAATGTTATAAAAAAGGAGAAGAATGAAATGAATAAAAATATAACAATGATTGTTGGAGTTAAATGGGGAGACGAAGGAAAGGGAAAAATTGCTGCAATAGAAGCAAAAAATGCAAAATTGGTTATTAGAGCAACTGGTGGAAGTAATGCTGGACATACAGTTATTTATAAAGGACAAAAATTACCATTACACTTGGTACCAGGAGGAATTGCATATCCTCAAACGACTTGTATTATTGGACCTGGCGTTGTTCTTGATTTAGAAGTATTATTTGAAGAAATTGCATTTTTAAAGAAATGTGGTATTCCAGATATTGAATCAAGATTAAAAATTAGTGGACGTACACATGTTACACTTCCTTATCATAAAGATTTAGATGGTTTATATGAATCTTTAAAAAATAAACCTGTAGGAACAACAAAAAGAGGAATTGGTCCAACTTATGCAGATAAAAGTAACCGTATTGGTATTAGAATGTATGACCTACTTCTTCCAGAAGATGAATTAACTCATAAAATTGAAGAAGCTACAAAAGTTCATAATCAAGTTTTTAAAGCAAACAATATGGAAGAATGCATTGTAGATAGTCAAAAATTAGGAAAACAATATCATGAATATGGAGAAAAATTAAAAAATTATATTACAGATATTGAACCTCTAATTTTCAATAGTATTAAGCATAATGAAAAAATTGTTGTAGAAGGTGCACAAGCTTTCCGTTTAGACTTAGATCATGGAGATTACCCAATGGTTACAAGCTCACACCCTGTTGTTTCAGGTACACTTTGTGGAGCAGGTTTACCAGCACAAGCTTTAAATGTGGTTATTGGTGTTGATAAATCCTATAACAGTAGAGTTGGTAATGGTCCATTCCCTACTGAATTACCAGCTTCAATTGATGAAAATGGAAATGTTATCAAAGATGCTACTCCTTTAGAAGGAGATATTGTTCGTGACACAGGTCATGAATATGGTACAACAACAGGTCGTCCTCGTAGATGTGGATGGATGGATTGCCCTATTCTTTGTTCTGCAAAATATACATCAGGTATCGATTATTTATGTCTAAATCATTTAGATACTTTAGGAGAAATTGGTAAAAAATTAGGATATGTTAGAGTTTGTACAAGTTATATGTACAAAGGTGAAAAAATTCATCACTATCCTGATGATATTATGGTAACAGGTGAAATTCCTGAACCAATTTATGAAACTTTAGAAGGTGGTTGGACAATCGATTCTTCTTGTAAAAAATATGAAGACCTTCCAGAGCTTGCAAGAAAATTTGTTGAAATTGTAGAAAAAGCTTCAGGTATTCCTGTTAAATATATAGGAACAGGTCCTGCAAGTGATGATTTAATTGTAAGAGACATTTAATCATATCAAAGAGAGCTTATTATGAAGTGGTTCCTAGTAGACATTTCATTATGCTCTCTTTTCCTATACAACAAGGTTAGGCTTCTTATATTCGTGAAGTACTGCGAAGCGGTCTTCACATGTGTGTGTCGAAATCTTTGATTTCGTTAACACACGCCTTTCTTATTTGAAAAAAACAATAAAATATGTTACAATATGAAAATATAAAAAACAAAAAAGGAGAATTTTAATAATGAATATAAAAAATCCCCAATTTGAAATATCTGCAGTTGGTCCAAAGCAATATCCTAATAACCATTTACCTGAAATCGTTTTGGTGGGAAAATCAAATGTCGGAAAATCTAGTTTTATTAATACCATGATCAATAGAAAAAAACTTGCTAGAACTAGTAGTGAACCTGGAAAGACACGCCAAATTAATTTCTATAATATGGATAACATCTTCTACTTTGTGGACTTACCTGGCTATGGATATAGTAAAATGTCTAAAAAAGAACAAGAACAAGTTGGAAAATTTATTGAGCAATATTTATTTCATCGAAAAGAAATTACCTTAATCATCTTTTTAATCGATATCCGTCATTCTCCAACTAATAATGATAGACTTATGTATAACTATATCATTTCTTCTGGACTACCTTGCTTAATTTTAGCTAATAAAGCAGATAAAATTGCCATTACGAAAGTAGATGATACTGTAAAAGCATTACAAAAAGAATTAAACCCTATTGGAGATATTCCTACCCTACCTTTCTCATCTGAAAGAAAAATTTATAAAGAAGCTGTTTGGGAATTTATCGATAAGTATTTTAAAGAAGAGGATATTCTATTTTAGAATACCCTCTTCTTTTAATTATTTATCCTACATTTCTTTTCTTTTTTCCAGTTTTGTTATCACTTTTAAAGCTTTCTCTCTTGGAAGTATTACAACATGTCCACATCCTTCACATTTTAATTTGAAATCAACGCCTACTCTTGTAATTTCCCATAGTTTACTTCCACAAGGATGTACTTTTTTGGTTCTTACAATATCTCCTATTTGATACTCCATTTTTATCTCCTTGCTACTTCAAATCTTTTTTCTATACTTTCTTTTCCTAATACTTGTATAATTTCATACATATCTGGTGTATTAGTTCTTCCTGTTAATGCGACTCTTAAAACTGTACTAACATCTCCTACATGTGCTTTATAGGCATCTGGATTTGCTTTATATTCTTTTACTTCTTTGGCATATCCTAGTTCTCCTGCAAGTGCTTTTATTTTGTCAAACCATTGTTGCTTGTCATCATTTTCATCATAGTATTTTTCCATATATAAATCTAATATTTTATCAACATCTTGTTTTTCATTGATTACTTGATATGGATATTCTTGTTCTTTTGCAAAGAATTTGTCATCATACATATATTCTATATTTTCTTTGACATCTGACCATTTTGCAATATCTTTTCTAGGCTTTTTATTACCTCTTTCAATTCCAAATACTTTTAAAGCATATTCTTTATCTTGTAACATATCTTCTAATTCTTTATCATACGTTTTTGCCCATTTGAAAGCATTTTCATATACTTCTTCTGCTGTAAATTTAGAGATAACTGTTTTTCCTACATCTAATAATTTTACCATGTCAAATAATGCACCACTAACACTCATTTTATTTAATTGTAATTCAAATTCATCAATAGATTTATCTTTGTTCGCTCTTCTCCAATTTTCAAAATTAGAATTGGCAATATTTAATAAATATTCATTTACTGCTTCTTTTGGAATTCCCATTTCATCATAATATGATACTGCTGCTTCTGGGTCTTTTCTTTTACTTAATTTTCTTTTATTTCCATTATCATTTTTCATGATTGGTGCAATATGTGCATATTTAGGCGCTTTAAATCCTAATTCATGGAATAATTGTAAATGTAATGGAACTGATGATAACCATTCATCTCCTCTGATAACATGTGTTGTTCTCATTAAATGGTCATCTACTGCATGTGCAAAGTGATATGTTGGTAAACCATCTGCTTTAATAATAACGATATCTTGGTCATTTTCTGGAAAATCTACATTTCCTTTTATTACATCATGATGTTTTATCTTTCTATCTTCACGTCCAGGTGATTTAAAACGAACAATATACTTCTCTCCATTATTTATTTTTTCAATGGCTTCTTCTACTGTTATATTTCTGCATTTTGCCCAAACACCATAATAGCCAGGTCTAATTTTTGCATTTTCTTGTTTTTCTCTCATTTCTTCTAGGTCTTCTGGTGTACAGAAACATGGATATGCTTTTCCTTGTTCGATTAGGTATTTTGCATAACTTTGATAAATCTCTTTTCTCATAGATTGTCTATATGGTCCATAATTTCCTTTACCTTCTGTTTCTGAAACCATTCCTTCATCAGGGTCTATTCCAAATCTATCTAGAGATTGTACAATATCAGTTATTCCATTTTCTACTTCTCTTTTTTGATCTGTATCTTCAATTCTTAATATAAATACACCTTCTGTTTGATTGGCTAACTTTCTAGCGATTAAAGATTGATATAATCCTCCTATATGTACAAATCCTGTTGGACTTGGCGCAAATCTTGTTACAATGGCTCCTTCTTTTAAATTTCTCTCTGGATATTTTTCCTCATAATATGTGATATCCTTTGCATCTGGAAATATTGCATTTGCTAAATCTTTATAATCCATTTTATCTTTCCTCTCCTCCTATTTTTCTTGTATTATTCCTTCCTTTTTTAATGTCTTTTTTTCCCTCTTCTTCTTTTTGATGTGCTTCTGATATCAATAAAAATAAATGCTGACTAGTAAATTTTGCTCTTTCTTCTTTTGACATTTTTCCTTTTAATATTCTTTTAATATCATTTAGCGATTTATGTTGATTGTTTAGAATGATTTGAATTGCTTCTTCTTTTGTCATTTTTTCAATCACTAACCTTTCTTTATTTTTTATTAAATCGTTTCTTTATGTCAAACATTATACTACATTCTTAAGCATTTCACAAGTCTTTTTCCTGAGTTTTAAAGGAAGCTCTTCTTAATCTTTTTGAGTCTTTGAGTGTGAACTCATTTTATTTAATACCTTAACCGCTTTAAACATTTTAGAGCTTCTAAAATTCTTAATAGCATCTGGTATGCGAGATACATATACTCCTAAAATCACACACAACACACATAAAATGGTTTCTAACCATGTCATCCCTTGTGGTAAAAGTACAAATATGGATCCAATCGTAAAACCGATGATACTGTAAAAGGTCTGTGCATAATATTTTTCTAACAATTTTTTAGTTAATTTCATCACAATAATACTTCCTAATACTAATCCAATTCCCATAGGAATTAATACTGGTAAATATAGATTGGCAACTGACTGTAAATAAACAGAATATACGCTTAATAACATTAAAATAATCGTACTACTCACACCTGGTACAACAATTCCTAAAGACATAATAGCCCCACACATAACCAAATACATGGCACTCATACCATTTACATTGCTAACTATGTGCATTTTGTTCTCTAATAGCACTGTTATAATTCCAATTGCTAATGCTATCAACAAATAAATCACATTTTGTGGCTTAAATGTTGCTTTTTCATTAACTTCTTTTATTAAAGAAGGAATGGTTCCAATAATTAATCCAATAAATATAGACTTGGTTTGTATAGGAAATTCATACAAAAGATAATTTAACATATTACTAAATAATAAAACACCGATTCCAACACCTACAACAATAGGAAATAAAAACTTAAAATTCTTTTTCAGATCTTTAAAAAAATTTAAAACAGCATCTAATAATTTCTCATAAATACCAAAAATTACACATAGTACGCCACTACTAACACCTGGCACAATTGCTCCTGCTCCAATAAAAATACCTTTTATCATATTTAAAAATCCATTCATACATATACTCCTCAAAAATATATCTAGAAAAACTCACATTCTCCCTTCTTATTTTATGAATTTCTTTTTATTTCATTCATTTAAAAGATATTTTTTAGTAATTACATATAATTATAAAAAAATAAACAGCTTATTACACAACACATTAAAATACTGTTGTATCCTTGACTATAATTTATGTATCATTTTGGAATTTATAGATTTCAATTTTTGAATTTTTAATAAACTTTGATTTAAAATTATAAATAACATTGGGACCATGTCCAAATGGACCCGACTCAAACTAAGACCCAATAGACCCAAAATAATTATTTTTTAATGGTCAGGCACTTTTATTGTTCTCAAACATATAATTTGTTATGCGAGATTTTAATGCACATTGAAATCTATTTTATTGCTTATACATTTAAAATTTTCTTATTTTATATATTTGGAGGTGCCTATATGTTTTCTGCACTTTGTCTGTCTGGTATTTTAGGATTTATTGAATTTCTAAAATCTTCTGTGTTTTTAGTTGGATATATTTCTAGTAGTAATATATTCCCTGAACCATTGACTTCTGAAGAAGAAAAAATGTATTTGATACAAATGAAAAATGGTGATGAGGAAGCCAGAAATATCTTAATTGAAAGAAATCTAAGATTGGTTGCCCACATTAGCAAAAAATATTCAACCACGAATGTTGATCAAGATGATTTAATTTCGATTGGTACCATTGGATTAATAAAAGGTATTAATAGTTTTAATGTTGATAAAGGTTCCAAACTTTCTACATACGTTTCTAGATGTATTGATAATGAAATTTTAATGCATTTAAGAGCTACCAAAAAATTAGGAGCTGAAGTGTATTTAAATGAACCTATTGGAAAAGACAAAGATGATAATGTGATTACTTTACAGGAAATTTTAGAAAATGATGAAAGAAATATTGAAGATACAGTCGATATCAAAATGAAAATTAAATTATTATATGAAAAAATGAAGTCTATTTTAAAAGATAGAGAAAAAACAATTTTGGAACTTCGTTTCGGTCTTGGTGGTCATAAACCTAAAACACAACATGAAATTGCTAAGATGATGGGTATTTCTCGTTCCTATGTTTCTAGGATTGAGACGAAAGCGATTGGAAAATTGTCTAGAGAGTTTAAAAATTTGACCCAATAGTCCAATTATCTTAATAAACTTTTGATAAGATTTTCTCATTTTTTGATTTTTTAGGAAAGTTTTTTGATTCATTTTTACTTATGCATGCTATTTTTATTGCTTTTTCATTACTTTTTTACAAAAATATTACATTTTTATTACAAAAAGTGTTGACATTTGTAATTTTTTATTCTACAATTAATTTGTAGTAGTTAAAAAACTACAAATTTTGCTAAAGATTTTTATGATTTACGATAGATAAAAGGAGTGATATACAATGGATATGGAAAGGGAAATTTACCCAAAATCGAATTGTTTAGCTTTAACAGTTAGAAAAGAACATAGATTAGTTTGTATTAATAGGGCTGCTAGAAAAACAATTAGAGTTTCTTGGAAAACTTTATTATATGCTTTAGTTTTAACAGTTGCTAATATTTTTGTTTAGGATATATATATGATAAAAGACTTCGAATATTATTTCGAAGTCTTTTTTGAAGTTTATTCAAATTCTTTTTTCAAATCTTCTTAATTCCTTATATTGATTACTTATATTTATTGCTTATATCTATTCTTCCACTACACCTTTGATATCAAATTCAACAAATTTATCTAACGGTTCAGAAGTTTTAATTTCTATTTCTTGTGTCTCTCCTTTTTCTAAATCTGTTATTTTATATGGATATTTATAAACTTTATTTCCCTCTTCACTTTTAAAAATAAGTTGAACGCGTTTATTATTAAATTTTTCCCCTGATGTATTTGTTAAAAAGGCTTTCCATGTGTATACACCACCATTTTCTTCAATTTTTATGTCTTTCAGTTCCATTCCTAAAACTTCTTTTTCTTCTAAGATTCCTGTTTCAGTCTCTTCCTGTTTATTCAAAAAATTTGTTACCAAAAAATATATAGCAATCAAACCAAGAATAATAATAAATGAAATAAATATGTTTTTTACGAATTTCTTAGATGTTTTTTTCTCACCTTGTCTTTCATGATGTTTTCTTTTCTTTTCTGGTTTTAACATTCGTTTTGCTTTTTTCACTTTAAATCTCCCTTTTATTGTGAATGTTTATTGTTGAAAGCAGAAGTTTTTTATACTTCTGCTTTCAACACTGTTCTTTGTCATTCTTGTATATGTCATTACTTTATAGCTTTTTTGAATATTTTATTCTACCGTATAAATTTGCATATTGATTGTTGCATCTTCTGGTACACCATACTCCCTTAAGAACTTCTTTAAATCAAATTCATTATTTGTAACATAATTTGATTTAAATTCTGCTCCATTAAGCACTACTTTTATTGGTGCATTATCTATATTATTTCCTGTGTATATAGTAATTTCTGCATTATTTGCGATATTGATATTTTTACCTTTATCACTTAATAATACCGTTCCTTTACCAGTAACAGTTCTTAAGTTATGTTCTTTATTGATATCTTCGCTTTCTTCAATATCCTTAAAAGCATTTTCCAAATCTTTTGTATTATATGCATTAAATATTTTTTCATCATATTGTCCATTTAGTAAATCATCAAGATCATCTGATGCTTTTGTAAATCCTATTGCATATAATTTAGATTTAATTCCATTTACTTTTTGATTTCTGATTTCTTTTGCATAATCGTCAACTTTGCTTGAATCACCTTTATTGTTATTTCCATCAGTAATTAATATTGCACTTGTAACAATGTCTTTATCAACTTGTGATTTTACCTTCTCTTTTGCTACTTTTAATCCTGATGCGATATTAGTTCCTGATTGTAATCCTGGTTTTGTTACTTTATATCCGATGTAGCTTGACGTTTTGTCAAGAATTTGTAATAGGTCAACATCTATCACATAAGTTCCATCTCCATTGTCTTTAAATTTGCTCTTATCTGAATATGAACTTCCTTTACCATTATCTTCAAATATCTTTTTAAATGCTTTTTCAGGATCTTTTTGTTTACTGCAATATTCTGCAAAGTCAATTGCTGCATTATATTGTGTTTCAGTAAATCTGTATCTATATTGATCTTTTACTTTTTCTGGATCTGTCATAAATCCTGTATTTAGTACGACTCCATCACAGAATCCTACAATTGCAATTGAGCGTTTTTCTCCAATATTATCTCCTAAATATGATTCTACGAAATTATCTAATGCTGTTTTTAATTGATACCATCTTGTATTTTGATATCCACCTGTTGCTAACACATCAGTTTCATCCTTACTTGCATCTACTTTTGAGCCTAAACTTAATGTCATATCTACTACTAAAACAACACTTTGTTGACCCAATTCTGTTTTTGTTTCGTAAATATTAATTTCTTTCATTGCATTATTAGTAATTTTCTCTGAAGTATTTCCTTCACCATCTGTTGCTTGATTTGTGATTGTTGTTCCTAATGCTTCATTCATAACTTTTACTGTAAATGTAATTGTTACTTTTCCATTTCCTGGTACAGATAATTCTAATTTACCATTCTTCATGTCTTCTATTTGAGCGTCAGATAATTTTGTTGTTTCTCCACCAGTTGTTGTTACACGAATACCATCTTCGGTTAATTCTGTATTTGCTGGTATTTCTTCTTTAACTGTTGTCTTACCTGGTACTGGTGAGTTATTTTCTAATACAACCTTGTAAGTAATGGTTGATCCGACTTTTATCTCTTTACCATTTGTATCTGAATATTTATGGATTTCAATATCAGATTTCATGTTTGCAGTTATAATAGCGGTTGCATCTTTTTCTATTGGTGTTGTTGGATCTTCTCCTTCTGTTCTATTTTCTGCATTACCTGTCATTGTAGCAATATTTTCAATTGGCAATGTATCTTTATCTGTATTATCTCTATCCATACTTCCTATTTCATAAGTTACAACAACTTCTACAGTTTCTCCTGGTTCTAATGTTGCTTTTTGTCCTTCTAATAAGTCTTCTCCTTCTATTTTAGCTGGATTGTTTATTGTAATATTTGTTCCTGCTGGTAATACTGTTGCACTTACGACTGTTACATCTCTGTCATCTGTTAGTTTGAAATCTTTTATGGTAATATTTCCAGAGTTTGTTGCTGTAATTTTGTAAGTTAATACATCTGTTTTATTAGCTTTATCATTATATGTGATTGTATTGGTTTCTTTATCTTCTACACCTGGTTTTGTTGGTGTTTTATTAACCTTTGTGATTTCTTTCTTAATTGAAGATTCAAGGTCATAATCTACCATAACGGTTGCTGTACTTTCTTCTTCAGGTGTTTCCTTACTTGTAACATTTGCTGTATTAGACATTTCATCTACGTTGGCTACATCAGATAATTGTACTTTATAAGATAATGTTAAGATATAACCATCATTAGGTTCTATGGTTGTTGATACATTTGCTGTATTTAATAAGTTATCATTTATATTGTCAGTTGATTTATTAACATTTTTTGGTGTTCCCATTTCACCATTATCAATAGGTGTCACACTTACAATGTTAACTAGTCTTTCATCTGTTACATTTACATCATTTAATGTTACATTTCCTTCATTTTTTACCACAATGTTGTAAATGATAGTATCTCCATTATTTACTGCTTGTGAATCATATACTGTCTCTGTTCCTTTTTCAGTAACTTTATTTTGATCTATAATATTTGGTGTTTGTGTTCCGTTAAGAATAACTTGTTCAGCTGTCTTTTTAATGGTTATGTCTGGTACTTCACGTCTATTGGTTATGTCATAACTTGTTACTGTTGCTTTATAACCTACAACTTCATCTTCTGAAACTGTATACTTAATTTCTTTTCCATTTGAATATTTCGGAACATCTTCAAATGTATATTCCCAGTTGTCACTTTCTTTTACTATTTTTGATTGAACGATATTGTCATTTGCTAATAAATTAACTTTTATTTCTTCTGGTCTTTTTCCATCATGGTTATTAACATCATCCCAAGTTTTTTGACCATGAATATCGATTGTTTCTGGAGTATATTTATTAATCAAATTGTATTTGTTTTCTGGGTCTACTGATACTGTATATTTAGATTCAGGAATTGTTTCTTCTGCAATTTGATATTCAATTTCTACTCCATTTTCATATTTTGGTACATTTGCAAAACTATATTTCCATTCACCATTTTGGTCTGCTTCTACATCCATTCTAGCATATTCTTTAAATTCTCCTTCTGTTCCGACTCTGTAATTTAAAATAACTGTAATTTTAGTAGGTCTCTTTCCATCTCTGTTACTATCATCATCCCATTTTTTGGTTCCTTCAATAGTTTGACTTCCTGGCTGAATTGTATTGGTAAAGTTGTTTCCATCTTGAGTTGTGTCATATCCTGTTACTGCAACTTCTCTTACTGAATATTTATATTCTTTTCCTGTCTCTAAGTTGTATCTTGGTAATCCCGTAAAGCTATATGTTCCATTTCCTGTTACGGTTGTTGTGGTTGCTTCTGGTGTTGTTGGGTTTCCATCTCTTAATAATTCAATCGTTGCTGTTAATGTACTAGGATCTTCTGGTGTTACCCATGTCTTTGTTCCACTAATTCCAGCTGTATATTCTTGTTTGATGATATTTGTAAAGTCGTTTCTAACTTGATTTGTGTCATATCCTGGTACTGGTACTTCTTTTACTGAATATGTATATTCGTGTCCATCTGTTAAATCATATTTAGGTAAATTGTTAAAGCTATATGTTCCATTTCCTGTTACGGTTGTTGTGGTTGCTTCTGGTGTTGTTGGTTCTCCATCTCTTAATAATTCAATCGTTGCTGTTAATGTATTAACATCTTCTACTGGTGTTATCCATGTCTTTGTTCCACCAATACTTGTTGTTGCATTTTCATCTATATTCGTAAAATTGTTTTCATCTTTTAGAGTGGTAAATCCGTCTACTATTAGTTCTTTTACAGAATATGTATATTCGTGTCCATCTGTTAAGTCATATTTGTCTAATTTATTAAATGCATATGTGTTATTTCCTGTTACTGTTGTTGTCGTTGGTGGAGTTGTTGGTTCTCCATCTCTTAATAATTCGATGGTTGCTGTTAATGTATTGACATTTTTATCTGTAATCCATTTCTTTTCTCCACTAATTTGTTCATATTCTTTAATGACAGTATCTTCAGTTTGATTTGTTGGTGTTCCATCTACTTTTGCATCAGCATTTCTAATAACTTTTGTATCTGTTCCTGTAAATGGATTTACACGAACAGAGAATGTTACAGTAGCTGTTCCACCGTTTTCAGCAACAGTTACATCAATTCCCTCATTTAATTGTTTTTCTTCATAATTTCCTTGATTATTCACTTTGATTGAATCTGGAACAAGTGTTGTTCCTTCTGGTACTGTATCAGATACTTTTACAGTTCCAGCTGTTTCTCCATGATTTGTTAATGTAATTGTATATGTAATCACATCTAATTCATGAAGCTCTTTTCCTTCATAAGCACTTGATTTTACTGCTGTTATATTGGCTACTTTTGTTTCTTCTGAAGGTACTGGTTCTTCAGGTGTATTTGGATCTTCTGTAATATATGCTGTATTTTGAACTTTTGATGTGTAGTCATTTTCTACTGTTTTTTCTACAGCTGTTACTACAATTTCTACTTTAACTGTTTTTTCGCCTGGCACAGCAATAGAATAGTTTCCACTTGTTAATTGTGCTTCTGTTATTGTAGTTTGTTCATTACCTTCACCATCAAACAATGTTGCACTTTCAAATTCTGTTCCATTAGGTGTTGAATCTCTTAATATAACTGTTCCTGCTTGGTTTCCTTTATTAGTTAATTCAATTGTATATTTAATTTGTTCTCCTACTTTAACTGATGTTTTGTCAGCCTTCTTCGTAGCAGTGATATCTACTGTGTTTACTTCTTCTGTATCTGTTGGTTTTTCATTATCTCCAATCAATGCCACATTTGCTATTACACCATCAATATTGGTTACTTCTACTGAGAATACAACTTTTGCCGTCGAATTTTCTGCTACATCTACTAAAATGCCAGAAATTAATTCATCAGCTGAGTATGTTTTATCTCCTACTGTCACATTTCCGTGCATTTTTGCATTTTTTAATATGTTTGCTAACTCTTTATCTTTTACTATGATACTTCCTGGTACTTTACCTGTATTTTCTACAGATATTGTATATGTAATAATATCTCCAACTTTTGCTACATTAACTGGTGTTCCTTTTCTTGTAATCACACTTGTTTTATCTGTTTTAATGATTGATGTTTCTGTTGGATTTCCTTCATTACTTTCTTCACCATTAGCGATAGCAACATTTGAAATTGTTCCTGTTGCATCATCATTAACTCTTACTGTAAATTCTACTGTTGTTGTTCCTTTAACCTCTTCTGTTGATGCATCTACATCTACTAACCATCTTAAAGATGTTACATTACCTTCTGCATCTGTAAATGTTTCCACATCTCCCATACTAGATACATATGTTGTACCTTCTGGTATTGCGTCTGTTACATAGATTCTCTCTATTTTTTCATTTGTTTTGTTTTGTACAGTAATCGTATATGTAATAGTTTCTCCAGGTTGAACCAATGTACTTCCTGATTGTGTTGTAGCTGTTTTGGTTACTGCAACATCTGTTGGTTCTACTGAATCAATATTACTGTATGCACTAGCAAATGATGCTTGCAATTCTCTTGGTGTCCAAATTTTATCTTCACCTTCTGCTACTAATCTTTCAGGAATTGTTACTGTTTCTTCTCTTGAAATGGTTGTTTCTTGAATATTGTCTGTTGTTGTAGTTATTCCTGTTTCTCCTGTTGTTGTACCTGTTGTTGTTCCAGTAGCTCCAGTTGTACCTGTTGCTCCTGTTCCAGCAGTACCTTGGTTAGCCCCTCCAGTAGTTGTTGTGTCTGCATCTGCTGTTTCAGTTGGTTCAGTTGTTGCTGGTTCTGTTCCTTCTGTTGCTTGCTCCTCAGCACTTTGGGTTGCTGGCTCTCCTGACTGTTCTTGTGTATCAGTCGTTGTTGGTTGTTCTTCTTGTGTTGTTCCAGTTGTTTGTTCATTGTAGCTTGCTAAATCTGTAGCTTCTGTTGTACCTCTATTTTTCAAGAATACTACAGTACCTACAATTGCTGCTATTAATAATACCGCTATAATGACAATTGCTACAATTGTTTTTTTGTCTGGCACTTTTGTATAACCTGCCATCTTAATTCCTCCCTTTTACTCAATTTGTTTTGCTTTCAGTATTAATCGTTCTCTATTTCCGTTTGTACATGTAATGAGTGTTACTTCTCTTACCGTTTCATCATTTGTAGCTAGAATACGAACATCATTTGGATCTGTAACAAATATATCGTAAATTTCGTATTGCATGGTTGTTTTTGTTAAATCTGTTAATTCTACAATATCACCAATTTCTAGATTTTTTGTTTTTCCAAACATGGTTCCATTGTAGTTATTATGTCCTGCAATTGACAAATTTCCGTAATCATTTACATTTCCACCCCAGTATCTCACAATGCCATATCGCATTGGTTCTTTTGTTTCTTCTGGGTTTGAAGTTTCTATTGCTAATATTGGATATTGAATATCAATTTTAGGGATTGTAACAATTCCTATGACATCATATCCATTTAATTGTACTGTTTCGCTATCTTGTATTTCTACATTTGAAAAAGTCTCAAGTACTTCTTGATTTTCTTTTTCATTTTCCATGCTTTTCCATTGTTTCATTGCAATTAATGCAATAATTACAATAGCACCTAATAATAATATGATAAATATGGCTCTATAAATTTTTAGTTTCATTATTTATCCTCTTTTTTGTTTAGCTTTTTCATTCTTGCAAAAACAATAATTAAAGCAATTACTATCATTGCTAAAGCTACAAATAATATAATGCTATCCCCTGTGATAGGTAGTTTTGCTGTTTCTTGAACAGTTTTTGTTTCTTGTTTTTCTGGTTCAACTTCCTTATATGGATTGATTTGTGATACCATTAATTTTGCATCTGTTGTTACTGTTGTTCCATCTTCTGCTGTTTTTCTAATTAAAACAACATATTGATCACCTTCAATAGCATCACTTGGTTGTCTGATTTCATTATCGGTAACAGCTGTCCAAGTAGCTCCTTCCATTAATTGATTATATAAGGTATAGAATTCAGAGGTTAATTGAATCTTTGAATACATGTCTTTTTGATCATAATTTTCAGAATTTAATTCATCTGCTAATTCAACCAATCTGCTATATGGTGTATTGTCAGTCACTTTTGTTAGTTGGTATTCATATGTTGCATTGTCTGTATCTGTAATTCTTAACCCACCAACTGTAAGTGTTGTTTGAACACCATTAATCTCTTCGTTGATTTCTTCTAATTTTTCAACGGTTTCTGTACTAATTCTTTTGGTTGTGTTTTCAACATACTCCATGTCTGTCTTATCTAGGGCGTTTGATAAATCAAGTTCAAGTACTTCTGTTGATTCTTGACCATCATATTTTACATAAAGATATGTTGTATCTCCTGTAACAGCATTTGCATCAATTTGTGCTACATAATTTCCTTCTCCATCTCTTGCTGTTACAAAGTCCAAATCTTGTTCTGGTGTACTTGCACTGTTAGATACTGCAGAAGCAAAATTTGTTTGCATTAATTCTTGAATATATACTATATATTCTGTATCACCTTGCTCATCAGTATTACTGATTATTTGAATATTTTCTTCATTTGTAACTGCTAAAACTATCATAGGTACTAGCATAAGTATAATGAATAAAACGATAGCACCCGTAAGTTTTGCTTTAAAACTCTTCATAAATACTCCCCCTAAATAATATTTTTTAGAAATTTACGCCCATATTATATCACAATTGTTTTCAAAAGTATACCTTTTTTTGGATTTTTTTCTATTTCCGTAAGGTTTTAGCATTTTTTTATGTCGAATTTTTTCATATTTTGCATTTTAGTTTTACCAAAACCAGATGCAAAAAAATCACGATGCTATTTCTATTCAATTCACAACACCATGATTTTATTCTATTTTATTTCATAAGAATATTCCTATTTCATTATTTTCTTTGATAATATTTGATTAATATTCTATCATTACTTATACTTTAAGTTAAACTTTTTTAAACAATTTCATAGTCTAACAACTCTACTTGATTACTTATAAAGCTCACATCTTTTCCTGTCTCTTTTCCTAAATCCGTAGATAAATATTTTTTATTATCATCAGCAAAAACCGTAACAATACTTTCTATTTTATTTTCATCTAAAACTTTCTCTCCATTTCTTTCTACTTTTCCTTCCACATTTTCCTCAAATCTTTCTTGTATCAATACAGCACCTATCAAATTTGCACCTGATGAAATGCCCACACCTAATCCTAATTCTTTTGCCAACTTTCTTGTCATATTGATGGCATCCTCATCATTGATTAATATGATATCTTTTTCAATGATATTTTCATTTCTTTTAAATATATCTGGTACAAAATCATCCCCAATACCTTCTATCTTATGTTGTTCTAGGATTTTGTTATGCGACAAAATTCCCATTCTTTCTTCCTGTAACGCTTCTTTCCCTTGTTTTTCGACGTTCATAGAATTTGACAATATCGGCATTTTTTCTGGTTCTAATGCATATATTTTTATGTGATTATTTGCTTCTTTCAATCGCTTTCCTATCCCGATTAATGTTCCACCTGTTCCTACACCAGAAACAAATCCGCCAATTTTCTTTTCTTCTAATTGCTCTAAAATTTCTTTTCCTGTTGTTTCATAATGTGCTAATATGTTATCTTCGTTTTCAAATTGATTTGCTAAAAAACCATTTAGGTCTTTTGCGAGTTTTTTTGCCTCTTCTACACATTTTATAAAACCGCCTTCTTCTTTTGAAATCAATCTTATATTGGCACCATATAATTTCATCAATTCAATTCTTTCTTTGCTTGCCCAGTCTGGCATAAAAATATATACAGGATGCTTATAGTAGGCACCTAATGCTGATAAAGAAATTCCTGTATTTCCACTTGTTGCTTCTATAATTGGCATTCCGTCTTTTAATATACCCTTTTCTTTTGCATTTTTTATAATATAATAGGCTACCCTATCTTTTATACTACCTGTTATATTATACATTTCTAGTTTTACATATACATTACTTTCTTTTCCTTTATATGTATATTTGATTTTTATCATTGGTGTGTTACCAATTAATGTATGATTCTTCATAAAGCGCTCCCCTTTCTTCTTTGCATATATTTTGTAAATTTTATTTTATGTTAGTATTGCTTGCTTTTATTCATTTCGTGCTATGATAGTATGATTTGCTTTTATGTATTATATTCAAAACTTGCTTTTTTGGATACTCAAAAACGTTGTTTTTTATGGTATAGGAAAAAGCCATACAAATTTTACTAATCAAAAATTGTATGACTTTTTTCTTATTGGATAAAAACTTTTCCTTTATATGAATTTTACTATATTAAATTTCATTTTTTATTTTTCTCTTCGAATAATCCAATCTTTTTCACATTTGATTGGTACTTTCATTAACACTTTTTGTCCTTTTACCCCTGGACTAACAGCTTGTATTTCTTCTTTTGTATCATAATCCCATAATTTATCAATAGTAAATGGTACAGGTTCTAGCTTGTATGGAATCAAAATCTCCATTTTATCTCCAACTTGAAGTTTATTTTTTATCTCAATAACAGATTTTTCTTCATCATATTCTACGACTTTTCCTCCAAATTCATACTTTTCATTGTATTGCCTTCCACCATATTCTTGTATATCCTTGTTATTTCTATCGTTGAAATAAAATGTGGTTAACCCTCTTGTTTTTACTTTTTCTAATTCTTTCAAATATTTTGTATAATCATAATGTTCTGGGTCTTTTTCATAGTCATCAATAGCATTTCTATAAGCCCCTATGACACTTGCTAGATAATATTCTGTTTTTAATCTTCCTTCTATCTTTAAACTATCTACTCCCATATCAATAATTTCTGGGATTTCTTTGATTAAGCACAAATCTTTTGAAGAAAAAATGCTTGTTCCATATTCACTTGTTTCTATTGGCATCAATTCTCCTGGATTGTTTTTTTCCTCTGCATATAAATTATATGACCATCTACAACTTTGTGCACAATCTCCTAAATTTGCACTTCTACATGACATAAAATCACTTAAGAAACATCTTCCCGAAAAAGCAAAACAAATGGCACCATGAATAAAGATTTCAATTTCCATCCCTTCTGGTTTATTTTCCATGATATATTTTAGCTGTTTCTTATTCATTTCTCTTGCCATAATCATTCTCTTGGCGCCATTGTGATACCAAAAGTTTGCTGAATGAAGACTTACAATATTGGCTTGCGTGCTCACATTGATGGCTACACTTGGTGCATATTGTTTTAATACTTCTATAACCCCTCCGTCTGCTGCAATAATGCCATCTGGATTTAATACTTCTAATTTTTTTGCCATTTCTATGATTTCTTCATATTTTTCATCCCAAGCAAATATATTTAAAGTTACATACACTTTTTTTCCAATACTGTGTGCATATTTGATTGTTTTTTCTAAATCATCATCTTGCATATCTGCTCTTGTTCTTAATGATAATGATGAGGTTCCACAATATACCGCATCTGCTCCATACAAAAAGGCAATTTTGGCTTTTTCATAGGAACCTGCTGGTGCTAATAATTCTACTTTTTTCACTTTTTTTCCTCTTTTCTTTATTTTCTCATATTTACGCTTGACAAATTTTATCATAAAATTGCCTTTTTTACAACAATTTTCTAAATTCTTCTATTTTATTTAAATATGTGATATAATAGTAACGAGGTGAATAAAATGGCTTTTAATCCAAAAAGTAAAGAAGAATTTTTAAATTCTTTAAAAGATATAGAAATCTATCGACCACCAATAGAAAATTTTATTGAAAACTTTGTACCTGTTGGATTGTCTAATTTATATGAACTTTTTCTAAAATTAAAAGATGTTCCTCTTACTACTGCTCAATTTAATCTTCTTGCTAATAAAGTTTCTTCTAATTATTCAGAAAATGTTTCTAACTTATTGCATAATCCAATTACCAGTGTTCAAATTGATCAATTATTAGAACTGCTAAAACAGGAATATCTTACCATGGTTACATCTAACAATCAAAATCATCTATCAGAAGAAGAGCAATCTCATCTAACACAGATTATCAATAAACAATGTCCAGAAATCTTTTTAGATTTAATTGAAACCCCTGTTAGTGTTGAGGAATTTAAAAAGCAAAAAGAATTTATAAATAATGCTGTTTCCAATCTTTTAGAACAATATTATCAACAAACCTCTCCTCATGCTCAGCAAAACTCATATTATTTAGGTAGTGCTATTTATTTGATTTATCGAAAATTAAATCCAGAACTTTCTATTTCTATTTCAGGGCGTGAAAAAGGTAGAAAAAGTTTTAATGACAATACGAATAAAGAATTAGATAAAAGTATAAAACACATTCTCCCTAGCGATGTAAAAACAGGAATTACACTTTCTGATATGCAAAACCATATTGTTTCTAATTCAGAAAATCCAAATAATTTTACAGATAAAACCAATTCTGATTTTTCTGGTTTTACCATTGTGTTAAATTATATTGATGATGCCCTTCACCTTGATGAGAATGACCCTGAAAATGCAGAACTTTTAAAACTAAAAAAACAAGCAACTGAAAATTTAAGATTTTTACATAGTGTAAAAAATTATTTAAATGCAAATGATATTTTTATGACACAAGAGGAATATTTTCAAGTATATATAGAATTGTTACAGCACTTACAAGATAGTACTTATCCAGAGTGCACACATGAAATAAAAGAAGGTTCTTATTCTTCTAGATTAGAATATGCTATTGCAAATTATAAGAAAAATATGGAAGCAAATTCATTTGCTCCTAATGCAACAGATGCTGAAATAGAAGAATTGTACAATCTTACTGATTGTTTAAAAAGAAGATTATATGATAAATTGCAAAACGAAATGTTAAGAATTACTTTCCCACATGTACTAGAAGACCCCATACTTACTGACAAATTTAAAATAAAAGGACATTTTGTTAAATTTGTCAAAAAAGAAAATGGTTTTTGTGCAATTTATTTTGAATTAGTTGACGCTTTTGGTCGAAAAACTGAAGTACAACTTCAATCTAGTATGCGATATAAAGAGACAAAAAATGGACTTTCTACGCATAATGACATGCCTAATAAAAAAGTTGATATTAAACAATTTTTTGAATTAACAAACGATCGAAATGATCCTGATCTTCTTAACCATTATCTTTCATTATTGGGAAGAACTTCAAAAAAACAAGAAGAAGATTTAAAGACGAAATTAAAGGAGGAAGAAGAAAAAATGTCTTCCCCTACGAGAACACCAGCAGAAAAAAGAAACTCAAACATTACAATCCAAAGATTGCAAAAAAAGATTGATGCAATTGAAACTGCAAGAGCTAATATTAAAATCAAAGATGAATATATCGAAGAACATGATATGATTGATATGGATAAAACCAAGAAAGAAGAAAATGCTGAAATTATAAATGTAAATGGTGGTCCAATAAAAGTATATAATACACAAACACATAAGCGTGTTACGAAAATGCCAATTGAACAATATCTTCCTATATTTGCAGAATATTTATCTCCTGCTAGTATGAAAGTTATAAGCTCTGCACATGCTACTGCTCCTGAGGCACATATTAATAAGAAAGATTTAATAGAAAGTTTCACAGAAATCCTACGAAAAGGAGATGAAATTACTTATCTTTCAGAATTATTAATTGACAAGTTAAAAGAAATCTTAAATGTGAAAGATACAAATCAACTTTCTATGGAAGAAATTCTAAGTTATGTAGAAAATACTACAAATGGTTATTATGCACCACAAGAAAAATTTTGGGATACGCCTAATGGCAACTCTGAAAATGGAAATGGAGAATATGAGGGTTCAGAAAGATAAGAAAAAAGCTGATATTCTAATCAATATCAGCTTTTTTTCTTATTATCTTATTTTATTTTACTAACCGCTAATCCATCTCCTACTTCTAAAATTTCTGTCTCAAGATTTGGATTTTCGCTTACTTCCTTTATATATTCTCTTAAATTTCTAACTGCTGTTCTTTGTTTATGTTTGTTATAATCACTCATAACATAGCCTTTATATAAGATATTATCTGCAAAAATAATTCCATCTTTATGAATCATTCTTAATGCTTCTTTTAAGAAAAATGGATATTTTCCTTTAGCTGCATCTATAAATACCACATCATATTGCTGATTTAATGTTGGTAAAATTTCTACGGCATCTCCTTCATAAATGTTTATTTTACCTTCTACTTCTGCTAATTTGATATTTTTCTTTGCCTCTTCTACTCTATCAGCTTCTCTTTCAATGGTATCAATGACACCATTTTCTGCTAGAAATTCTGTAAAGCAAATTGCAGAATATCCAACTGCTGTTCCAATTTCTAGTATTCTGTTAGGCTTATTTTTGCTTAAATATTTTTCAATAACTTCCAATGTTTCGTCCATAATGATTGGAATATGTTCTTCTAATGCTTTTTGTTTTATTTTTTCTAATTCTATGATATTCAATTCTAGTTCCTCCATATAACCAGTTTATCATTTAGTTTCTGATAAATTGGTACCATTTTCGGTTCATTGGTTACTTCTGTTACTTTGTCAATATCTATCCATTTTACACCACTATTTTCATCTTCTTTTATCTTAAGTTGTTCATTTTCATCAGCTTCTAGTAAATAGCAACAATCTAGATGTAAGTGAGATGGTACAAATTTTCCTCTTTTTATATGACTATCTACCGTAAGAATTTCTAAACCATATATGCCATCGCTTAATACTTTCAAATGTTTTAGTCCTGTTTCTTCTTCAGCTTCTTTCAAAGCAACATGTAGCAAGTTTCCGTCTCCGTCTGCATGTCCGCCTGTCCATGCCCATGATTTGTAAATATTATGATAAATCATTAATACCTTTGTTCTTTCTTTGTTCACAATCCAATTAGATGCTGTGAAATGACACATTTTATTTTCTCTAGTTAATACATCTGTAAATGTATTTATATATTCTAGCATCATTTCTTTATCTACTTGTTCTTGTTCATTAAAAGGTTCAAATTGTTCTATTTGCTCTTTTAGATTCATTTCTTATCTTTCCTATCTTTCTATTCGTCTACTATTGGGTGACCAAAAAGGTCCAAAAGGATCTGATCACAATGGTCCCAATGAACCCAATGGACCCTATTTATTTCTATTTGCTCTTTCTCTTTCCTTTGTATCCAATATTTTCTTTCTTAAACGAATTGATTTTGGTGTTACTTCTACCAATTCATCATCTTGGATAAATTCAATTGCCTTTTCTAGTGACATTTGGATTGGTGGTACTAAACGTAATGCATCATCTGAACCAGATGCTCTTGTATTTGTTAAATGTTTTTCTTTACATACATTGATTGCTAAGTCTTCTCCTCTTGAGTTTAATCCTACAATCATTCCTTCATATACTTCTACACCAGGTCCGATGAATAAATCACCTTTATCTTGTGCATTGTATAATCCATATGTTACAGATTTTCCTGCTTCAAATGCAACAATTGTTCCTCTAACACGTGCTTGGATATCTCCTTTATATGGTTGGTATGAATCAAATATGTGATTCATAGTTCCTTCACCTTTTGTGTCTGTTAAAAATTCTGTTCTATATCCAATTAAGCCTCTTGCTGGAATCTTAAATTCAATTTTTGTATGTCCGTCTTCAGCTGGTTCCATATTTACCATTTCTGCTTTTCTTCTTCCTAATTTTTCGATAACATTTCCTACACAGTCATCTGGAACATTTACTACTAAATCTTCTATTGGCTCACATTTTACCCCATCAATTTCTTTAAAGATAACTTTTGGACGAGATACTAATAGTTCAAATCCTTCTCTTCTCATGGTTTCTATTAATACTGATAAGTGTAATTCTCCTCTTCCTGATACTTCAAAAGAATCTGGTGAATCTGTTTCTTTTACTCTTAATGATACATTTCTTTCTAGTTCTTTGAATAATCTATCTCTGATGTGACGAGATGTAATAAATTGTCCTTCTTTTCCTGCAAATGGTCCATTATTAACACTAAATGTCATAGATACAGTTGGTTCATCAATATCTACAAATGGTATCTTTTCTGGATGATTAAAATCACAAATGGTATCTCCAATGTTGATATCTGGTAAACCTGCCAATTCGATAATGTCTCCTGCTTTTCCCTCTTCTACTTCTACCTTATTTAATCCAACATGTGTGTATACTTTTGCAACTCTTCCTTGTGTAATTTTATCTTCTTTTCCACAGATGGCAACTGGCATTCCATCTTTTATAATTCCTCTTTCTACTCTTCCTATGGCAATTCTTCCAACATAATCATCATAATCAATGTTAGATACTAACATTTGAGCTGGTCCATCTTCATCACAATCTGGTGGTTGAATTGTATTAACAATTGTTTCGAATAAACAATGTAAATCTGTTGTTTCTTCATTTAAATCCATTTTAGCAATTCCATTTTTAGCTGAAGCATATACAACTGGGAAATCTAATTGTTCATCATTTGCATCTAACTCAATGAATAATTCAATAACTTGGTCTACAACTTTTTCTGGGGTTGCTCCTGGCCTATCGATTTTATTAATCACCACGATTGGTTTTAAACCTAAAGCCAATGATTTCTTTAAAACCTCTCTTGTTTGTGGCATGGCACCTTCAAAGGCATCAACTAATAAAAGTACCCCGTCAACAGTTTTAAGTACTCTTTCTACCTCTCCACCAAAATCTGCGTGTCCTGGTGTATCCACAATATTAATTTTGATATCATGATACATAACAGATGTATTTTTAGAAAGAATAGTAATTCCTCTTTCCTTTTCCAAATCGTTAGAGTCCATAATTCTTTCTGCTACTTGTTCATTTTCTCTAAACACATGGCTTTGTTTTAACATGGCATCTACCAATGTTGTTTTTCCATGGTCTACGTGTGCGATAATTGCAATATTTCTAATGTTTTTGTTGTTCATTTTATTACTCCCTTTCATTTTATCATGTCGCATTAAGTTCGTTTGTCTATGCGACATTTTCTCTCAAATGTCACAAATGAATCTGATCCCAATGCGACATTTATTAAGACGTTTTCCAAAGTTTTTCTTGAAAAACGCCTAACTCTCTAAAAATCAGCTTATAAAATTATACACCTATTTGGTGGTTTTGTCAATTAATTTTTCAAACAACCAATTGGCACTACTAATACATTGTTTTCTGTTGTATATGCTATATCTGTACCTGTAATGATCATCAAGAATTCTGGTTCACCTATTTTAGGTTGGTTTTGCAATATTAATTTTTTTAATGTTAATAAATGTTCTTCTGCCTCTTTTATTCTTGTTCCACCTAATTTCACTTCAATTAATGCATATCTTCCATCATTGAAATGAATAACATTATCACATTCCAACTGGTACCTATCTCTATAATGTTTTAAATTTCCACCTATTGCATTTACATATACACTTAAATCCCTATTTACAAGATTTTCAAATAATAATCCATATGTTCTTATATCTAACATAATTTCTTTAGGTGACACTCCTAATGCAGCTATGGCTAAAGAAGGATCTATCATACTTTTCTTTGGAGATGTTCTAATGGCTGTTTTACTTCTTATATTAGGATTCCATGCTTCTATTTCTTCTATAATATACAATTTTTTTAATACAGTTAGATATTCTATAATTGTTCTATCACTAACATTTGAATAATTTGCTTTTACGTCTTCAATTAATGCTTGATCAGAATTTATTGTTGATACTTGTCTTGCATATGCCTTTAATATGGCTCTAGCAAGATTAGGATTTCTACTTGTACCATCTATTCTTGAAATATCTGATTCACATAGTACATCAATATAATTTTTTGATATTTCTAAAGCTTCTTTCTCAGGTAATTTTATCGCATTTGGCCAACCACCTCTACATAAAACATATGCTATTTTTTCATATTCTAAATCTGTCTTTATTCCATCAATTTCTCTATTTCCTTCTAAAATTTCTTTTAGCGATATTTTTCCATTTGAATCTCCACTTTCATATAATGTCATTGGTTTCATAGTAACAAAAGCAAATCTTCCCACACCACTATGTAGAGAAGGATCCTCTGTTGGTGTCGCAGAACCTGTAAGGATATATTGGTTTGGAAGTCCTATATTATCTATGGAATATCTAACTGCATTCCATAATTTAGGGACTAATTGCCATTCATCTATTAATCTTGGTTTTTCTCCTTCTAATAGCAATGATGGTTTTGTATTTGCTAGTTCTATATAATTTTCTTGTAAATCTGGATTTTGCATTTCTAAAACACTTTTCGCTATTTGTTTTGCACTAGTTGTTTTTCCACACCATTTTGGTCCTTTTATTAAAACTGCTCCCATTATTTTTAATTTATTTTTAATTTCTTCATCGACAATTCTTTTTATATATTCCACAAAATCACCTTCTTTTTTTATTATATCAATCATTAATTATATTATACCATTTTTTTGAAATCATTTCAATAATTTGCGGTATTTTATTTCAAAGATTTGTGGTGATTCATTTCAAAGATTTGTGGTGATTTATTTCATTATTCTACGCTTTTCACTTTATAAATTTCTATTTTAATGAGTTTTATTTGACAATCATTACCATTTATGTTGAGTTTATAGCAATGCACTAAGCATTTGTAACTTTGGCAACGGTAAGCTTGCTAACAACCTTGATTCAATTGAAAGGAAGGAGATTATTATGGAATCTGTTGGATTAATAACAAACCAAAAAGAACCAATCAAGGCTCCTTAAATTCCACATATTTCTGAGAGGCCAAGTGCCTTTACAGATATGTGGGATGATGTCGTTCAGTCTCCAAAAGGAAAAATTGGACGTGTTTGGAGTGCCAGTTTCCTTGATCATTCGGCAGAAGATTGGCTGAATCTCTTAGAATAAAATTAGATTCTTTTCTATAAAATAACAAAACAACCGAGTCGCTTACCACTCGGTTTATTTATTTTTTAATTTATTCTATAAAATTGGTTTTTCTGAAATAAAAATATCCTACACAGTTATGCCCATACTTTGCAAAAAGTTTGCACTATCACTTTCATTAACAATGGATTCCATCTCTTTTTCATCAAATATCTCAAATTTTGTATTCTTATATTGTACATTGACATCTAGTGCTATTGCATATGGGATATAGCTTTCATATATGGCAATTTCTTCTATTGTTCTTTCCTTTAACAATGTATACTCTTGTATAAATTTTTTAAATTTCATCCATTTTTTTAATTCACTTTCACCATAGGAACTTAAAAATACATTTGTATTTTCAGAACTTTTCATAAAGTTGGCAAATAGATAGCCTACGATTGTTCCTAAAAAAGCACCACCGATTGCCCCTACTATCATTGTCATAAAAGCATAACCTGTTTTGCTTCCACCTATCCATCCGATAATGCCACCAATAATAACCATACATATTATCATAATAAAAATGATTTTTTTGGATTTGTCATCATTTTTTTCTTTAGCAAATTTTCTTATTTTATATTCCTCTAATACTAATCGTTTCCATGAACTAAAATCAAAGCTTACATTTTGCTGATTATTGATTAATGTTCTAATGATATATAATTGACTTTGGCTAGTAACTTGGTTTTTATAATCTTCTTTTGCTAAATAAAAATGGATTTTTGTTTCTCCTTGTTCATTACTTTTAGATATATTAATTATCTTTTGGGCATACAATTCCATTATATCTGCTATCAAATCTTTATATCGTAATTTTTGATTTATTAAATATCCTACAATAGATGGTGGATATTCTGTTGATATCTCTCTGTTTAAATAATCGATATCTTCATAACTTTCTTTTTGGTATTTTAGATTTCTATACTTTTTATAAATAAATGCAAATATACCAAATAAAATCGCTATATAGATAACTATAAAAATAGGGTTAAATATGATGGCTGTACCAAATTGTACATATACATATATAATCAGAGCTAGAATTGTTACAACTAATCCAATTGCTTTAACTGTCTTATTTTTGCTATTACTAAGTCCAATAGCTAGCATAAATAACAATATGATAATGGCATATCTTAGCATATACATATATTTCTCCTAACTAGCAAGCTCTATAATCTTACTCATAATTTCTTCTGTTACTTTGTCTAATACTTCTTTATCTTTACTTCCTTTATACTGACTATAATCTAATGGCTCTCCATAAGATATTGTGATTTTATGATGATCTTTTGTTCCACCTTTTATACCACAAGGCACAACTTTTGCTCCACTTCTTATAGCAAAAAAGGCAACACCATCTTTTACTTTTTCTCCTTTTTCTAAACCATTTCTAGTTCCTTCTGGAAATAAAGCAATACATTTTCCCTCTTTTAAATCTTTTAAAGATGCTTTAATTGCAGAAATATCCTTTTCATCTCTTTTTACTGGTATGGCTTCAAAAGCCCATCCTAAAAATGCTAAGAATTTATTTTTATATAACTCTTCTTTAGCTAAAAATTTCATATCCCTTTTAGCTGTTGCCACCATTAATGGTGGGTCTATATAACTTCTATGATTTCCACAAAATATAACCGCTCCATCTTTTGGAACATTTTCTAATCCTTTAATTTCTGTTTGATAATAAATCTTAAACCATATATATAAAGCGCCTCTTACAATCCATTTTATGATTTCTTTTAATACTTTTTTCATTTTTTTCTCCTTCTTAAATATTCATTATATTTATTAGCTTATTTTTTATTATTTATAATTTCTATAATTTTTTCTACCACTTGTTCAACATTTAAATTTGTAGAGTCTACATATATGGCATCTTCTGCCCTTTTTAATGGTGCAATTTCTCTAGTAGAATCTCTTTTATCTCTGTCTTTGATTCCCTGTAATACTTCTTCATAAGAACATTCGATTCCTTTTTCCTGATTTTGCAATACTCTTCTTCTAGCCCTTTCCTCAGCTGTTGCATCTAAATAAATTTTGACATCTGCATTTGGAAATACAACGGTTCCAATATCTCTTCCTTCCATAATGACATTTTTTCCTTCTGCAATGTTTCTTTGTACTTCCAATAATTTATTTCTTACAACTGGTAACACAGATACTGGTGAAACCAAATTATTGACATCATTTTCTCTAATTCTATGTGTTACCTCTTCTCCATTTAAATATATTTTTCCATCAGGATGCATTTCAATATTGATTTTACTTAACATTTCTTCTATTTTTTCTTCTTCTTGTATATGGATATGTTCTTGAATCATGTTTAAGGTAACACATCGAAAAGTAGCTCCTGTATCAATATTGACTAATCCTAGTTTCTCTCCTACCAATTTGGTAATCGTTCCTTTTCCTGCTCCTGCAGGTCCATCAATTGCAACTACAAATGACATTTGCATTTCCTCTTTTCTTATAAATTTAAAATTTCTTATGAATAGAAATTTTATGTAATCTTTTATCTTCTAATACCTTCTTCATTTGATATGCTTATTAAAATATGGTATAATATATATGTA
Source organism: uncultured Clostridia bacterium (assembly GCA_944387445.1). Taxonomy (GTDB): domain Bacteria; phylum Bacillota; class Clostridia; order TANB77; family CAG-508; genus CAG-269. The sequence continues at coordinate 66,023 of CALXEX010000001.1, forward strand.
ACTCGTCAACAATGTTTCTTTTTGAAAGGAGGTGGTAAGATGATCGAATTCATCTTTCGATCAATCTTACCAAAGATTCTGTTAACAATCCTGTTTTTTGGATTGTTAACGGGGTCTTTCTTCGAAGGTGCCATCCCGAAAATGGATGGAGTGACCTGGTTTTTTACCAGTGTCATTTCTCTATTTTTCGGGTGTGCCATTGGGCACGCATTCGACGAAGTTTAAGGGCACGGGCACAACTTAGTTGTTGTGCCCTATTTATATATATCTTGATATGTTTATATTATTTTTCTGGCACATATATATTTTTCGCAACCACATCCAATTCTACCACATTCATAGCAGTTAATTTTTCAATTTCTTTTCTCGCCTTATCCTTGAAATCCTTAATTCCATTTATCACATTATATCCATACATAACTGTCACTTCTACATAAATTTTTGCGCCTTCACCATAATTTTCTACTCTCGTTCTTGTTATTTTGTAGATTGCTGGTGTTTTCACAGCAATATATTCTAATATTTGTCTAAATACCAAGTCTGATATGGTAAATTTTCCAAGATAACTAAAAGTAGGTCTTATGATAGATTTTTCTGATATATATGGTTTTTGTCCTTTTCCTTTTGATTTAAAGATTTGCAATGGATCTAATAGGTACCCAGAAAAGTCTTTTTTGATTTGAAATGTTGGCACAGGTATAACATGCTTTCCTTCTGTTACACGGATTCTTCTTGCTGTTTCCATTTCTTGTTTTGTTGCTACATCTGTTATATAGATATATTCGCTAATTTCTGGTAGACCTAAATTCGTAGCTATTTTTTGAACCATCCCATCAGATGTTCCTAATATTAAGATACTTTGTGGTCTTTCTTTTTTTAAGGCTTTTATAATTTTTTCTCTTTCTTCTTTTTCATAAAATAAAGCATGTTTCACTGTTCCTACTTTTGTTGGTGCTTTTTTTGCTGATTCTCCAGCTAATACTTCATTATCCTTGATTAATAATCCATCATCTATTATATAGTTTATATTTCTTTCACTTGCCACCATTTGAGCACGATAGCTTTTTCCTGTTCCTGATGGTCCAACAAATGCATATACTTTTATTTTATTTCCAAATAGTTCATCTAATATCATATTGGTTTGTTGTTAGCTTTATGCTATCAACTTACTCCTTCCTTTTCATAAATCTTTTTAATTTTATATTTCTTTACATTTTTTTCTTTCTTTATTTTACTATTTCCTTCTATTTCTGATTTTTTATCCTAACGTTTTGATTTCTTATTTATCATTTAAATTCATATCTTTGTTACTGAATAGCTCATTTTTATATTTAATTTGAATAACTTTCATAAGTTATATTAGGATAACTAAATACTTTTCCGCCTTCTGTAAATTGTCCACTTGAAGTATGATCTTGGTCAATAATTTCTCTTCCTGCTAAAAAATATTTATATCTAGATTCTGCACTTGCAGTTCCTCCCCCTATTACTACTGGATCATCCCAAGTCGTATCTACTGCATACCAATTTCCATTTAATTGTACATAATTCCATGCATGATTTTCTGTTTCGCCTTGTGAGTTTGTCGCAGTTCCAATTACCATAACACATGGAATATTTAGCTCATCTAACAAATATTTGAAAGATCTTGCATATCCTTCACATACACATTCTTTATTAACCAATGCTCCATAAAGATTATATATATTTTGTTTTGATAAGCTACTATCATAATTAATAGTATCGACTAAATAGTCATGTACCATTTTTATATCTTGATAAGCATTTCCTGTTTTATTTTGCATAATCTGGTTTTTTACTTGTTCAATTTGAGCAATTGCTTGATCAATTGCTTGTTTAGAATTAAATTCATCTGTTAAATAATTTGCTTCATTCCCAGAGTTAATATATACATTGTAGGTTGAAGTATTACCTCTTGTTGTTGTTTCAATATTTAAATACATTTTTTTAGGGCTTAAATAAAAAATTTCTGGGTTATCATATGTATAGGCTTCTATTGCAGATTGATAATATTCTCCTAATTTTTCTTGTCCATTGGTTCCGCGATAATATATCTGAAAAACTTGTTCCTAATTCGATTTGGTAAGTTCCTGTTTTCATTTGTTCTACATTGCTTTCAAAAGCTCTATATATAATTCTTGATTTTTCATCTAATTGATTATAAAAATATTTATCAACTTGTACATTAGAATAATCTGTATTTGTACGACTCGTCGTTTTTTCTATCGAATCAATCGGATTTTCCACAATTTCTGGTACTTCTATATCATCTTCTACTGTTTTTTCATTATTTGCTACAGTGGTAACATCTCCTGAATTTTCTGCAAATGCTATTTCTTCATTTGTTCCTGAAAATTCTTGGAGAGCAATAATAGAAAAAACAATGATAACTGCAAAAATGCCTATAATTACTAAAAACAAAATTACTGAAGTAACTTTATCGATTATTTCTTCTTTCATAACATTGTTTTCCTTTCATTACACTATGTTTTTATTATATCATTTTTATTATACAAAAACTAGTATAAATTTAAAAAATTTAGCAATACTATTATAAAAATGGTTATCATTTACATTTTGAATTAGGAGATTTCATTATGGGTTTAAAAGATTTTTTATCTTCCTTATTTAATTATACACCTAATCATAAGGAAACTTACAATTTTAATTTAGTAGAAGATCTAAATACAAAAATATATCCTGATAGCACTTTAGGAAACGAGGGAATTAAAAAGACAAACATCTTTCCAAGCGTGACAGTCAATACAGATTATTTAAAAAGTAAATATAATCTGTTAATCAATTCTGATATTATTTTTCGTGACTTTATCTTAAATGCTAGAGGAAAACAATATCATGCTCTTCTTATTTTTATTGATGGCATGATTAATACAGAAATTATGAATGAATTTATTTTAGAACCTCTTATGATGAGAAATAAAAATAATCTATATGACAATTCACAAAATAGAGTCATTTCCGAAGCTGTCGCTAACAACATTACGGTTCGTAAAGTAAAAAAATTCAATTTACCAAATTATATTTCTAGCTGTTTAGTACCCCAAAATGCTATTAAACAAGTTTCCACATTTGAAGATATTATATCAGGTATTAATTCTGGAAATTGTGCTTTATTTGTAGATACATTAGATATTGCCTTTGATATTGAAGTCAAAGGTTTTAAACAAAGAGGAATTGAAAAACCTAGTAATGAAATTGTTATCAAAGGGCCTCATGAATCCTTTGTTGAAAATATTAGAACTAATACATCTCTTATTAGGCGATTTGTCAACAATGAAAATTTAATTATTGAAAATGTAAATGTCGGAAATATTACAAAAACAAAATGTGGCGTCTGTTATATCTCTGGTCTTGCTAATGAGGACTTAATTGCAGAAGTAAAATTTCGAATGAATAATTTAGATGTTGACTCCTTACTTTCTGCTGGTCAATTAGAACAATTAATTTCTGATTCCAGTCCTTTAAATACGCCTCAACTCATCTCCACAGAACGACCTGACAAATCTGCTAGTTACTTATTAGATGGTAGAGTCATCATTCTAGTAAATGGTTCTCCTTATGCGATTATCACTCCAGGCATTTTATCTGATTTCTTAAGCTCACCCGATGACAAAAATCAAAAAGCAGTATTTTCTAATTTCACCAAATTCATTCGATTAATTGCTGCTTTTATTACCTTATTATTACCTGGACTCTATATTGCTGTTACCAGTTTTCATCAAGAAATTTTACCAACAGAGTTATTATTTTCTATTTTAGCTTCTCGTGCCAATGTTCCTTTCCCGATTATCTTTGAATTATTGGTACTAGAATTATCTTTTGAATTAATTCGTGAAGCTGGTTTAAGGGTTCCTTCTCCTATAGGACCTACAATAGGCATTGTTGGTGCATTAGTTATGGGACAAGCTGCTGTTAGCGCTGGAATTGTCAGCCCTATTCTTATCATTGTGGTAGCAATTACAGGAACTGCTTCTTTTGCGATTCCAGATTACTCTTTTGGATTTCATTTAAGAGTTTACCGATTTGTTTTCATTTTTTTAGGATACCTTTGTGGCTTCCTAGGAATTGCACTAGGTCTTTTTGTATACATGATTTCTATGTGTGATTCAAAATCTTTTGGAGTACCTTTCACAGTTGGTGTTTCTCCTCTTGAAAAAGTAAAAGGTAGCTCTTACTTCTTACCACCTATGGAAAAAAGAGAATATCGTTCTGGATTCTTAAATGCAAAAAAAGAAACAAAACAAGGCCATATTTCTATGAAATGGAAATAAACATTTAGGAAGGAGTTTTTATGGAAACATCTAAAATAACGACTGCAGAAGCAATTAGTATTGTTCTTGGAATTTTTGTTGCTTATACATTAGTTGCTCTTCCAAGAAGTATGCTTGAAACGACAAAAACAGCAACTTTAATTAATCTCATTTATGTCGGTATCATTGCATTACTGATTACTTTTTTAATTTATAAATTACTGCTTAAATTTCCTGGAAGTGATATTGTTGATGTTGCAGAATATCTAGGCGGAAAGCCTTTAAAAACATTGATTGGTATCGTCTTTATCTTTTATTTTTTATTTAGTAGCAGTATCCTTCTTAGAAATTTTTGTGAATGTTTAAAAATTGTATATTATCCTATGACTAGTCTGATTTTTATTATCTTAACATTCATCGTTGTCATTTGTATTACCCTACATCATCGTTTTTCATCGATTGCTAAAGTGAATTTACTAATCATTCCTTTGGTCATTATTAGTATTATTTTTCTATTTGTTGCCAACATGAAAAACTTTTCTTTGGATAATATTTTTCCGATTTTAGGAAATGGGTTGTTTGATACGTTTGTAATTGGATTGGGGAATTTAGGAGCTTTTGGTGGCATTACTTTATTATATTTTCTTCCACCTTACTTAAAAGAACCTCAAAAAATGAAGAAAGTCTATCTAACCTCTATCCTTTTAGGAACGATCTATTTCTTGTTATGTGTTTCTATTATCTTATTTATGTTTATCTCCTTAATGTATACCAATCAAATCATGCCTTTATATTCTGCTGCACGATATATTGAATTTGGAAACTTTTTTCAAAGGTTAGAGTCCGTCTTTCTTCTTATATGGATTTTGCAAATGGTTTGCTACTTAAGTATTATCGCCAAAATCTCTATTTCCATATTCAAAAAAATCACGAATATTCGTGATGAAAAACCTTTGATTTTTGTATTTGGATTATTAATTTTTGCTATTAGTTTACTGCCTAAAAATTATGCCGTTTCGAAATTGATAGAGGATTATATTTATCATTATATGGTAATTGTTGTTTCTATATTTTTAGGAGTCTCTCTCCTAATCCTCGCCTACTTCAAAAAAAGAAAGAAAAAGGAGTTGAAAGCAGATGCCCAAAAAACTATTTAAAAAAATCTTTATTGTTATATTAATTATCATGCTTCTTCTTGCTTTTTCCAAATCTTATTCGACTTTAAATATTGATAATTTAAGTGTGGTTGTCGCCATGGGAATTGATGTTTCTGATAAAAATCATTTACAGATTAGTTTTCAATTTACAAATGCCTCTTCTGTTTCTGAATCTGGAACCACTGAACAAGCACCTTCTATTATTTATTCTGTAGATGCTTCTTCTATTAGTGCAGGGATTAATTTAATTAATACTTATATAGGAAAATCTGTTAACCTTTCACATTGTAAAGTCATCACTTTTTCAGAAGAAATTGCAAGCCGAGGCATTTCTGATGAAATCTATACTTTAATTAATGATACACAAATCAGACCTTCTACCAATATTGTCATTTCTAAAACCTCTGCTAGATACTATTTAGAACATTCAAAACCTCTATTTGAAAACTTAATCACAAAATATTATGAAGTCTTTTCTGCCTCAGGTAGCTATACAGGTTTTACGGCAAATGCAACAATTGGTGATTTCTTTGATAGTTTAATCTGTCATTCTTGTGAGCCATATGGCATATTAGGTGGTGTTACCAATAATTCAACAGAATATACAGGAAGTAGCAACTCTGAAAATGATTCTACTACAAAATCAAATGCCTCTTCTTTGTCTGGTCAATCTACTGCAGAAAATACAGGTCTTGCTGTTTTCAAAGATGATGTTTTGGTTGGTGAGTTGAACTCTATAGAAACTTTATGCTTTTCTATTATTCGAAATCAAGTAGATGGATTCTTAATCTCTGCTCCGAATCCAAACAAAGCCAATTCCTATATAGACTTACATGTTACACCACTAGTCACTCCAAAAATAAAAGTCAATATTTTAAATGGAACGCCATATATTACTGTAGACTGTCGTTTTACTGGAAGAATTTACTCTATGGAGGATGGCTCTGATTATTTGGATAGTAATATGTTAAATCAAATTTCTAACTCTTGTAATAGTTATTTAGAATCCATTTTGACAGAATATTTGTATAAAACATCTAAAGCCCTAAATTCTGATATCAATGGTTTTGGAAAAACTGCTAGAAGCCACTTTTTAACACTTGATGAATTCTATAATTACAATTGGAGTGAAAAATATAAAGATAGTTTTTTTAAGGTAACTGTGAATTCTTCTATTCGTTCTTCTTCACTATTGACAGAAAGTTAAATGTAAGCATGTATACAATCATTTAAATTATGAAATTTGATGAAAGGAGCCTATATGATTAGTTTTTTAGAATTTGCCGTTTTTATTTTATTTTGTCTATATGTTTTTAAAGAATCTATAAGCTATGGAATTTATGAATTCAAAAATGAAAATAAATTTGGTGGTGTATTTGTCGTTGTCTTTTCTTTATTCTCTATCATATTAAGCATTGTCGCTGTATGCATTTCTTAGAGTTCATTGGGACCAGGTCCATGTCGCATCAACAAACGAAGTCTATGCGACATCGATCTTATGAGACGAAAAAATGAACGATTCGGCATGTTCCTATCGTTCATTTTTTTCAAAATCAACTGTTCTCATTAATTTACTAGCATCTTTTACTCTAATATGAATTTTATCTCCTATTTTATAAGTTGTTTTTGTATGTTCTCCTATTAACATTTTTCTTTCCTCATCATAGATAAAGTATTCATCTCCCAAATCGTCAAATCGGATTAAGCCTTCTACCGTATTTTCTAATTCTACAAAAATACCAAAAGATGTTACAGATGAGATAATACCTTCGTATTCTTCCCCAATTCTACTTTCCATATATTCTGCCTTTTTGATATCTTCACTTTCTCTTTCCACTTTGGTTGCAATATTCTCTCTTTCAGAAGATTGTTTTGCTCTTTCTTCTGCTTGTTTTTTATATTCTTCCACAAATGATTCTTCTACATCATAATTTTCTTCTAAATATTTTGAAATGATTCTGTGAATAAATAAGTCTGGATACCTTCTAATTGGTGATGTGAAATGGCAATAATATTTACTAGCAATTCCAAAATGGCCTTCATTTACTGCTTCATATCTTGCTACTTTTAATGTTCTTAATACTAAATTAGAAACGACTTTTTCTTCATCTTTTCCTTGTACCTCTTCTAAAACTTTTGCAAATTCTTTTGGATAAATATTCTCTTTGTTTGCTTTAATTTTCAAGCCAAAATTGAATAAAAATTTATTTAATTCTTGAACTTTCTCATAATCTGGTTTTTCATGTACTCTGTAAATAAATGGTGCGTCTAACCAAAAAAACTTTTCTGCAATGGTTTCATTTGCGGTTAGCATAAATTGTTCAATTATCTCATTTGCAAAAGTTGTTTCATATTTTTTTATGTTTGTAACTCTTCCATCTATATCTAACTCAATTTTACTTTCTGGGATGTCTAGATTTAAGTATCCTTGCTCTAGTCGTTTATTCTTTAGTATTTTAGCCAATTCTTCCATTAATTTGAATTCTTGAATATATGGTTTATATCGATTGATAACTCCTTCATCTGAATTATCTAATATTTTTTGTACATTTGTATATGTCATTCTTTCTGTTACATTAATCACCGCTTTATACACATCTGAGGAAATCACTTCTCCTTTTTCATTGATTTCCATACTACAAGATAATGTAAACCTATCCTCGCCTGCATTTAGACTACAAATTCCATTAGATAATTCTCTTGGTAACATGGGAATTACTCTTCCTAGCATATAGATACTGGTTCCTCTTAATAAAGCTTCTTGGTCTAGCAAACTATTTGGTTTTACATAGTAACTAACATCTGCAATATGCACATCTAGCTGATAATTTCCATTTTCTAATTTTGATACCTTTACAGCGTCGTCTAAATCTTTTGCATCTTCCCCATCAATCGTAAAAATGATATCTTTTCGTAAATCTCTCCTGTTTGCAATATCATTTTCATCAATTTGATTACCACATTTTTTAGCTTCCTCGACTACTGGCTCTGGAAATGTTGATGGTAAATTATGTTCTTTGATTAAAGACAACATATCAACGCCTGCTTCATTTACATTTCCCAATACTTCTATAATTTTTCCTTCTGCTTTTTTTCCTTTTTCAGGATATTTTGTAATTTTTACCAATACTTTATGATTGTTTCTTGCTTTTCCAAAATTCTTTTTTGAGATAAAGATATCTGTCCCAAAATTTTTATCATCTGGTACGACAAATCCAAAGTTCTTATTATTTTCAAATCTTCCAACAATCGTATCTTTTTCATGTTTTAGTATTTTTACAACTTTTCCTTCTGCCTTTTTCACTTTATTTTTTTCTTCAATAATCTCAATTAATACTCTATCGCCATTTAAAGCATTTTTCGAATTTTCTTTTGCAATATAGATTTCATCTTCCTGATCTTCTATTTTGACAAATCCAAATCCTTTTTGATTTTTTCTATAAATACCATCATAATAAACAGTATCTACTGGTCGATATTGATTTTTTCTGTTTTTTTGGATTTTCATCTCCATCTCTAGCTTTCCTAAAATTCTTAAAAGCTCATTATATTCACTTTTAGGCACATGCATAATCATGGCAATTTCTTTTGCCTTCATTGGTGCATAATCTTTATCCTTTATTAAATTTAAAACTTTCAGTTCCTGTTCTTCCATTAAACTTCCTTTCCTTTTTATGTCGCATTGGGATCGTTTGTCTATGCAACATTTTTTGTTTCGCATTGAGATTGTTTATTTATGCGACATTAGTTCTACTATGACATTTTAAAAAAAGAGCAAGTTTATTTTCTAAAACCGCTCCTCTTTTTCTAGTCCATATATATAATTCCTAATGCAATTGTTAATATTGCAAATATGATGATTAATACAACTGTCCATCTTTTTTGCTTTCCTTCTTTGGTTCTTCCTTTATTTTTTTCAAAGAAGTTATTCGTTGATGAACCTGTAATTGTTGAAGATAATCCTGAATCTTCTTTTGATTGTATTAATGCTAATATGATAAGTGCTACTGCTACCATGATATATATAACAATCAATATCCATTTTGCGATTTCCATATTTTATTTCATTCCTTTCTCTGCGTTGAAAAATTATTTTAATCTTATCTATTTCAAATTTAATTCTTTTTCAACATTCTATGGTTTTTTCTCAAATTATATGTTGCTATTTTAACATATATTTTTCTAAAATGCAAATATTTTTCACACAAATCTTTGATTTGTAGTTTCTTAGTTTTCATGAATGATTTTGTCAATTGATTGTTCTCTCATATCTTTTATCACTTTACAACTATTGTTTAATTTTTCTTGATCTTTTTCATTTAATTCTAGATTTACCAATTCTCTAACACCATTTTTATTAATAATAGCTGGTATTCCAATATAAATGTCATTTTGTCCATATGCATTATCTAAATAAGTTGAAACTGTTAATATAGAATTTTCATCATCTAAAATAGCTCTTACTAATCTATTTAATGCCATACCAATTCCATAATATGTTGCTTTTTTCTTTTCAATAATTTCATAAGCTGCATTGACAACTTCTTCATGCATTTTATTTAATTTATCCATTGGATAATGATTATCTTTCATAACATCTGTAATTCTCTTACAACCAACATAGCAATGCTCCCATGGAACAAATGAAGAGTCTCCATGTTCTCCCATGATGTAAGCATGTATATTTTTACTAGATATTTTTAAGTATTGACCTACAATATATCTTAATCTTGCTGTATCTAAAACGGTTCCTGAACCAATGACTTGATTTTTTGGTAATCCAGATACTTTTGCTACTACATAAGTCATTAAATCTACTGGATTACTTGCTACAACGATGATTCCATTAAATCCACTTGCCATAATGCTTTTTGTAATATCTTTCATAATTTTAGCATTTACTTCTGCTAATTCTAATCTTGTTTGTCCTGGTTTTTGTGCCACACCTGCAGTAATGACAACAACTTGTGCATCTTTACACTCATCATAATCTCCTGCTCTAATAATCATTTTTTGTGGTGCATATGGTAATCCATGTGCTAAATCCATTTCTTCACCAATTGTTTTATCCTTATTAATATCAATTAAGATAAGTTCTTGAATTCCTCCTCTGTTTAACATTGAGTATGCCATACTCATTCCAACAAATCCTGTTCCTACTAAAACAACTTTTCCTTTTTTCATACAAATCCTTCCTTTATATATAAATTGTCGTGTCGCATTAAGATCATTTGTCTATACGACATTAATAGTATACTACTTTTTTATTGATTTTAAAAGATTTTTTGCATAATTTATTTTACTTTTTTCTATACTTATGATATAATTTAGCAAATAATCAAAGTAAGGAGTGCTATTTATGAGTTCAAATTCAAATAATACTACTACTTTGGCTGAAAATAAGGTGTTAATCCTATATATCTTAAATCTAATTGATGGAGATATTGTACAAGATGGATTGTTTAAAATTATTTCTTCTATAAATAATTTGAATTATTTTTATTTTAAGCAAATCTTGACAGATTTAATTGATTCAAAGCTAGTAGGTGTTTATACAAAAGATGATGAACAAGTATTAAGAATCACTAGTGAAGGAAAAAATGCATATGTCTTAACAAAAGATGTTATGCCTGGAATATTAAAATTAAAAGCAGATAGTGTTTTCAAAAAGGAGTTTTCAAATATTGAAGAAGCCTCTTCTGTTGTGGCTGAATTTACTCCAAAAGATGAAAACAATTATACAGTAACTTTAAAAATCGTTGAAAATAATGAAACAATTTTTGAAGTAAAAACCTATGCTGGCTCAAGAGAAAGAGCTAAAAAAATTGTCGAAAATTGGAAAAATCATGCCAATACAATTTATCCAAATATTTTGAATATTTTATTTGAGGGAAAATAGATAAACATATTTTTTACTTTGGGAGAACTTCTATATAGTCAAAATCATTCTTCTATATAGTTCTCTCAATTTTTATATAAAAAATAATAAAAAATAGCAGATAACATTTTTTGATTGTTTATCTGCTATTTCTAATTTTGATTTCAACTCTAGAATATTGTCATTCTAAATCCAATACTCCAATATGTCTGTGTGGTCGTATTATTACTTCTACTATTGACACTTAGTTCAGAAGAAGCACTACTCTCATATGATCCACCTCTGATGACACATGGTTGAGAACTAATATTTGAATTTTCCAAAGTCCACTCCCATACATTTCCTGCTAAGTCTAATATATTTTGTTTTCCAAAAGCAGTATTTGCTCCTGTTGTTAATAATGTAGAGCCTGCTGAAGCTTTATTATAAGGTGCTTGTAACCATTCTGAACCATTATTGGTTGAATATTGTGCACTATTACTTACAATATTATATATGCTTGACCTGTAATTTCCCCAAGACGTACTATTATTTATTAATTGTGATTGAATGGTTCCAATTGCTGTTCCTTGTGCTACTGCCTTTGCTTCTATATATTTTTGTACCAAATCCCATTGTATACCAAAAGGTAAGCTTCCTGAATATCCATTAATACTTGCTTTACTTGCCAATGTCTGTGCATCACTACAGGTTACCCAATTGATTGGATATTTATCTGCCTGTGACATTGGAGTAAGATCTGCAATAGATGCATTACTACTTCTCTTTGTATTGGTTCCAGCTTCATATCTTGATATATAGAATCCACCATGTTGATAAACACTCTTTAACATTTTATGTTTCAATTCTGTATATTCCGTATTTGATAATCCGGTTGCCTCTTCTGAAAAATAGGTATCACTTGCTGAAGTTCCATTTCTATATGTTGAAGCATAAGTATGTAAATCATTTTCAATTTTTTGATATTCTTCATCTGTAAAATCTTTTATACTAATACCAGCTGTTGGATATACACTTGCTAATTTTGGCACTTCTATCCATACATACTCATTTCCAGATGAATCTTGAATAACTAATCCTGTTTCTAATGTTGTTCCTTCTACTTGTGTAAAATCAGAACTTGGTAAATATGGTCTAGTTCCAGGTCCATTTGGTAGATTTCCTATGCCTCCTATAATTTCGTCATTTGCCTGATATGAATCAATACTTAGTGTAATATCCATCGCTGAAACAGCATCTGGATTGTCCATAAAATATTTTCCAACTGCATATCCCCACTCCGTATCTAATTCATCCTTATCTCCCGGCCATTTAGCTGTAACTTTTAAATAGGCATCATCCTGTGCCGCTACTTGTAACGAATGTTCAATTTCTAGTGTAAATGGGAATTTTTCAGGATCATTGATAATTGTACCTTTTGATATGAGCTCTCCTGTTTCTGGGTCTGTCTCTAAGATTGGTTCTTCTATAATTATATAATTTTCTGTTGTAGGTTGCTCACCTTCTGCTACTAATTCGTATGTAACTCCAACTATTGATATCGCTTGTATTCGATAGCTTAAATCTACTAATGCCTCTCCATTATTTAAAATATCCACTGTAACAATTTGATCTTCCATTTGTGGATATAAAGTTGGAAACTCAATCCCTATCGGATTCTCCTTTTTTTCACCATTTATGTAATATTCCATATCCCATGCAGCCACATGTATATTTAAACTTGGATTTAATATTTTTGTATATGCAAACCATGCAAATGTTGTCATTATAAGGGTAAAAATAAGTGCTAAAAATTTTCTGAATTTATTCTTTTGATTTGATTTTCTATGTTTACGCAATATATTACTCATTTGTTTTTTACCCTCCTTTTCTCATTTGTATTATTTTGTGATATTCACATATCTAAATTACATTTTTTTGTATTTTTTCTATTTCTTCTCTTGATAATTTTGTTACTTTCATGATTGTTTCAATTGGCATTTTTTCTTTTGTCATTGTTTTTACTATCTCTTTTTGAGTTTGCTCTTTTCCTATTTCAATTCCTTCTTTTTTTCCAATATCTTTTCCTGCATCAAATATTGAGTTTTCATCCCTTATGGCCTTCTCTCTCAAAAATGCTATTCTTCTTTCTTCTTCATCTCCTGTTAAGTATTCATATTCTTCTTGTGCCTTTTTGATTTCTTTATTTTTACTCATAGCATTTTTTACCTCCTTCTCATCTATTTGACTAATAAAATCCATCCACATATCCAACTTTGTTTTCATATCTTTTCTTTGTTTCTTAAATTTAGGAATTTGTATAAAATGGATTTCTATTTTATCTGTTAATATTTTATATAAATATTCTCTTCTTAGTCTTGCAATTTCATGATATGGACCTTCTTCAAATTCGTTATAATCTAATATATTAATAGCTATTACCTTTTTTATTTCTTTATAGTCCGCACCTTTTTGTAAAACATTATAATATAATCCTGACCAATAAAATAAAGTTCTTTCTATCATATTATATCGATTTATAATTTGAATTTCAATATTCACAATTGTCTCTTCATCTAATTTGGCTTTTAAATCTAAAATCCCTAATTTATTACTTTCTAACTGCCTTTCTAAATTTGCATCTGATATTACTTCAATACTTTTTATTTTAATTTGTAAAATTGAATTCAATAAATCTTTTAATATACTTTCATTTCCCTTTTTAGCAAATATTTTCTTAAATATATAATCATTTGTTACTTTTAATTGTAGTTCTCTATTCAATAAATTTCCTCCTTTATTTTACTAAATTTTTCTTTTTTCTTCAACTCTTTCTTATTATTTTTTGAAATTTTATAAGACTTTTTGTTACATCTCAAAAAAGAACAGTGAACGTGTCTAATCATTCCAGTTCTAAGTAATAGTGGATTTTTAATTGTGTAAAATTTAATATATTGATATAAATATTTCTAACCTTAATATAAAACTTGACGATAAAATTTGAATTATAAAATTTGACTAACAAAACCTTAATGGAAATTCCTAATCATAAAATTATGATAATAAAATTATAATAATAAAATCTCACTAATGAAATTTAAAAGCATTTTAAATATAATAAAAAATAATAATAGATTACAAAATTAACTAATAACTAAACATTTTTATCCATGTATATATAAACATATTTTTCTAATTTTTGCAACAACATATGCACACTTTTCATCGCAAAATTCGACAAAATCGTTTTATTCTTACTATGTCATAAATAAGAATGTTGTAAAGAGAAACACCCTAAAGAAACAAAAAGTGTCGCAAAGAGATACAATCCCAATGAGACCCAAAATGTCCCCAATTGGATAAAATCTCTCAAGCAAAAGGGACCAAACGGACCTGGTCCCAATGGACCCAAAAAGAACCATAATTACCAAACTATTCGTTTGACTATTATGGTTCTTCTTATTATATTTATAATGTTATTCTATATTTTCATATTTTTGGATATTAGCCACCTATCCCATCTGTTGCTGAACCTGGTTTGCTTAATCCAACGTCAATTGTTAATCCTCCACCTAGTGAAGCATAGTTGATACAGTCAACGTCTTGTCCTTCTAGCCATACATACATTCTCATATGGATATATTTACCTGGTTCAATTGCAAAATCAGTTGTACCATCTTTAACACTCTTTAATTGAACTGGATTGTCTGCTACGATACCTGTATTAGGTGTTTGAACTGTATTTTGTTTTACTAATCCATTTGTAGCTGCATTTGTATCCCAATCATATATATCAGCTATTTCTTTTGAAACAGATGTACTTGTTAAAGCATATGTAGGTACTGGATCATCTGCATCAAATCTACTTGTACCTGATGTTAAACTTGTTCTATCTGTTGATGATAATGTTAATCTGTTGTTGTTTTGTACTATGTAATCAACATGTGCTGCATATGTTGTAATTGATGGACTTGTTCCAACTTGTGCACCACTTGCATTTGGTTCCCAAATAGCTACATCTGTGATTAAACGATCAGGACCAGTAGTAGCTTGTAATATATCTGCTTGACTTGGTGTATTATTAACTAATGTAACATCATCTGAATCTGAATCCTCATCAAATATAGCAAATGCTACTCTTAATGTGTTTTGTAAACCTGTTGATTCTCTTGATGCTTCATTTAAATTAATTGATGAATTACTTTCAATTCTAAGTAAATCTTTTGTCTTTCCTGTAATTGCTTCTGTTGAAGAAGAGTTTTGTAAGAAGAAGTCAATTGCATAATATCCTGAATCAGCTTCAGCTGGTAATTTTGCAACTTTTGTTAATTTTTTTCCTGACTCAACCTCTCCTCTATAATAATTTAAATCATTTAATCCAATACCTTCATTGCTTTGTGCTGTTGTAGAAGCTGGTAATAATTCACTTGGTACTAAATTTTTACGTGCTTGATAAGTATAAGTACCACCTGAACCTTGTTTCCAAGGATTTACTAATGATACCATATCATCATCTGTCCATCCATTGTTTGTATTGGTTTGTGCAAAATATGCTGATGCATTATCTGTTAAATCAATCTCGCTTGCCCAGTTTAAAGCGTCTAGTGAAATTTGTAGACCTTCAGCTACATTTACTTGTCCTTCTAGTCCCCCTAATGTTACGTTTTTCTGTGTAGAGAACCACGCATACGTTGCTACAATCAATAAGATTGCTGTAAATGCTACTAATAAAATTAATGCATTTAATCTTTTTCTTGAGTTTCTTTGAACGTTTTCTTCTCTCATTTTATACTCCCTTTCTTTCTTTAATTTTATTTATATAAAAACTTATAAACCTTTTAATCTTTTGTATCATCTATTTACAAAAGTTTTACATTTTATAGTTGTGTCACTCTTATAAAATGTTTAGATATTTATCTTTCATTTTGTGGAGTTTCATCCTCTTGTAAGATATGCTCTTCTGTCAATGTCATATGCATTTTGATTTCTCCACCAATCAAATCATCTAGGCACTCAGGATCATCTCCTTCTACCCAAACGACAACTGTCCACTTATCAATGTCTCCTACTTTAAAATTTTCTGTAAAATCTAACATAACGGTATCTTCATCTTTAAATGGTGTTGTCTCAGGTTCAGGTTCTCCTGTTTCTCTGTTATTTTTTGCATAAACCACTCTGTCTCCATTTTTAAAGACCATGACTCTAATTGCTTCATCTACATTTTTAACAACATCATCTATTTTGATGGTTGTCCAATAGTTGATGGTATCTTGCCCCATGTTTTCTGCATAAAATGTATAGGCTATATAGTTTCTACCATTATGTGATCCATTTCCTTCATTGTCTATATCTTCTGGTAACCAATCTATAGAAATATCTGTAAAAAATTCTATGTCCTTTGATCTTAAAAATGTTCTTGTATATTTGTTATTTGGATCTTCATATATCACTAGTCCACTTTCTCTTCCATATTCACTATCCAGTGTTACAGTGAAATTTTCTCCTTTATAAAATATTGATAATATAATATATACATTAACGACAAGTAGTATAATTAGTACTAGAAATATCTCAAACGCAATACGTCTTTTGTTCTTTCTTTTTTCCTTTTTTGCCTTTTTTTCTAGTTTTTCACCAATTGTCGCTTCGTCAATTTGTTCTTCCAGTGTTGGTGTGTTTTTTGTTTCTTCATTTGCCATAATCTCACCCAGTTTTTCAATATATTTTTTTCAACATTTTATACTAAAATTATACTCAGACTTCTATTTTTTGTCAACGAATTTGATATTACATTTTTATTACATTTTTGTTACATTTTTCCTTATGGTTCTGTGCTTGGATGAATCATAGAACTTGTTATTTTTACAGTTATTTCAATTGCTTTAGATGGATCATTTTCTTCATCTTGATAATATTCATAAGCACCTTTTCCGAACTTTGTATCTAAGATATCTTTTGCTAAATTTTCATCTTCTGTTCCACTTCCTTGATACTCCCAATTCGCATGAAATTGAAATGTTGCCCCAGCATTTGGTGTAGTTGTATCATCCACATATTCTCCATCTAATCTTGCTCTATCATATGTATAGCTTATATGAAAAGGATATTCTGTGTCATCTGCAAATATTTGAACTGTATTTCCATCTGTTTGGATAACATCATTTTCTTGTAATTGCTGTAAAACTTCTTGTCCAAAAATTTTGACAGATGTTAATTCATATTGGATGCTTGTACTTGTTGTACTCATATTATAAATTCGAACAGTATCTTCTCTTTCTGGCATACCTGGGTATAATTCATCTATTGTAAATGTGACATTTTCATCTAGCACTTCCTTATCATCTACATAATATCGAACATCCCAGGGTGTTATATTAGCTTCTAATCCGCTCATATTAACTGGTTCATTGGAACTGAACCAGGCATAGGTATTTATTATTAATATTACAGAAAATATCAAAATGATTGCAATTCTAACTGGCATACTTCGCTTTTTTATTCGTCTAAATTCACGTAATATATTCATAATACCTCCATTTCATCATTTGTTTTTTTATTTTCCCCTTCTTTTTTATTTATTTGTGTCTTCCTTTGTTTGTCTTTATATTTGTTTTTGCCTTTGCTGTTGTATTCGTTTTTGTATTTGTTTTTGCTCTTGCGGTTGTGCTTGTCTTTGTTTTTGCCTTTGCGCTTGTATTCTTTTTTGCCTCTCCATTCACATTTGTCCTGGTGCTTGTTTTTGCTTTTGTAGTTGTGTTCTTCTTAGTTTTTGTATTGTTTTTTGCCCCTGTATTCGTATTTTCCTTTTTGTCTGCATTTGCCATATTGGCTTCCTTATCTTCATTTAGCATTTGTCTCATTTTTTCGTGTATCATTTTTTCATGCTCAATTTTTTCAACATCTTCTTCAGCCTCTTCTTTTTCTTGTCTGTAGCGTTTATTTTTGGTTATACGATATGTTTCTTCTTTATTGTTTTTTGTCTCCTCTTCGAAATTCTCTTCAAGGTCTTCCTCAAACTCTTCTTCAAGGTCTTCTTCTAAGTCTGTATCTGTTGGTTCTATATCTTCCTCAATGTCTTCATCATATATCTCTTCATCTACTGGATTACGCACATTAGAGATTCGTTTTACTTTACGTTTCTTTGTCTTTTTAGGTGTATTAAATGCTACAAATACATTTAATACTAAAATAATAATGATAATAAATACAGAATATATATTGCTTGCTAAATCATACAAGATGGTCAAAAGACCAGATTTATATTTTACAATACCGTAGATTTGCTCTCCTCTAATTTGAGGATCTTCGATACTATTACTATTTAAACCTTTTGCATGAAAAATCAAGTTTCCATTTTCATCTGTATCGATACCAATCACATTGTGCATGATGATTCTTCCTGCATATTCTCCACTTTTACCTAAATATACAATGTCATCTCCTACTTGAATATCTTTCGGGGCTATTTCCTTGCTGATAACCACTTCTCCTACTTCGTATTCAGGCTCCATACTTCCTGTAACAACTCTAAAAATCCTATATCCACCAATTGATTGATTGCTATTTGATATTTTTTGCAAAACAATAACTGCTGTTAATAGTAAAGCCATTACAACAAGAACTTGATATAATATGATCAGTATGATTTTTATTATTTTTTTTGCATTGCTTTTTGGTCTATTATCATCCCTCATATCCTAACCCTCTATCTTATAATTATCTCTTAATTTTTTGATTTCATATTTTTTTCTTTTGATTTTTCTATTATTTATTACATTGTCTCTAAAGGTCACTAAAATACATATCATGATAATTAAAATACATGCATTGATAAATCCTCTTACATTTTGTATGTAATTGACTATTTTTCCTATTTTAGGAATCACAAAAACTACTTTACCATATATATTTTGTGCATCTACTGGTTCTATATCAGCAACTTCGTTGTTATCTCCTTTAGTAACAAATTGCTCTTCCCCTTTTTCTTTTACAATTTCTGATATTCTATGTGAAATGACTCTATCTTCTTGTTTAAATGTAATAATGTCGCCTACTTTCAATTCTTCTGTATTACAACTTTTTACAATTGCCAAATCATTTTTGTAAAAGGTTGGCTCCATACTCTCAGAAACAATATGAAACATATATATTCCAAAAATATGTTTTTTTTCTTCTATGGATAATAGTAAATTTATGACAAATAATATCATTAAGCTAATCAATATAACAAATTTTACTATCTTTTTTGTTCTTTTTTTCTTTTTAATTTTATGAGAAATTTTTTCAACATCATATTCCAATTTTGTTATCAGCTCCATTATTTTCTTTTGTCTTTTGTCGCATTGACTTCGTTTGTTGATGCGACATTATTTTTTTAGCATTTCTTTTACATTCATAATGTATTCCAAGTCTTTAATTGAAAATTTACTTTTTAGAATGTTGTTATAAGTATTTATAATTTTTACTTTTCTGATTAAATCTTCTATGCTATCGTCTTCAAAATTTTCTTTTGAAATTTGCATTCCTAATAATTTATATTTATCTTTTATAATGATAGATAATTCTTTGGTATCACTTATGTTCACATGATTAATGACTGTGAATTTAGAGAAATTAATAAAGTCTCTTATTTTTTTTGCATTTTCTCCAATTTCTTTGTCTGTTATATCTTCATTATGTTTTATCATAGCTTTGGCCATATATCCATAATAACTGCTTGCAAATTTTAATACATCAAATAATGATGATGTTTCATCTAAATTTTGAAGTATATTTTGATTGATCATTTCATCATCTAATTGCATATATGCCTTTTTTAAATCTAATACTAGATTGTTTCTTTGCAAAATAGAGATACTGTCTTTCTTTTCTTCTGCTTTTTTTCTTTCAAAAAATCCTCTATTTGGTTTTTCAATTTTAGCATTTAATTTAAATATCTCTGCTTGTAAGTTTTTAACTTGTTCTTTTAATATTTCATATTGTGTTTTCTTAGCCTTTTTATCTTTTTTATCTTTTTTATCTTTATTGACTTCTGCAGTCTTTAATAATTCTTGTCTCGTTTGTAATACTTGTTCAACCAAAAATTTATATTCCAAATATTTTGCATATTCTGTTAAATTTGTATTCAATTTATCAATGTTTTCATCCATTTCATTTTTTTCGATATCTGATAAATTAGTAACATCTTTACCTGTTAATTCTAAATAGATTTTCTTATAGTTGTCTTCTTTATAGTCGTTGATATTTAAACTACCTGTGTAAAATTTGTCAAGAATGTTTTTATTGTCTGTCTCTTCTATTTGATTTCTTTGTTTTATCAATTCTTCTTTCTTTTCTGTAATCCCTTCTACACTTAAAGAAAGATTTCTTAAAATTTCTTGTGCTTTCTCATTGTAAAATCTATCTATTTGGTTTTCATATTTATCATAAATATATCTTACATTAACATATAAATGAGATACCACTTCTGAACATTGCCAATATACTTTTTCAAATTGATTTTTAACAGCTTCTGAGTTGATGTCTCCTTCATAAGCTTCTCTTAACAACACTTCCATATAATTTTTAGCATATTCACTAATACAAAAATCATCTGCAGTTAATTTGATACCTACTTTTTCAAATTGTTTTACACTAAAAATCAATTCTTTGTTCAATCTTTCTAAATTGCTTTTATAATATCCATTTATATTATATACCACACGATCTAGCCCCATTTTTTCAAATGAAGATCTCATGTCTGTATTTTTTTCAGCCATATCATATTTTAAGATTTCTTGCTCTATTTGAGGAATTTCAGTATTTTCTTCTACTTCTGTCAATTTTTTATATCGACTTTCTATTTCCTTTAACAACTTTTCATTTAGATTTTCGTATTTTTCTGTTGTTTCGCTAATGGTTTTTAACAATGTTTTTATTGCTTTTATTCCATTTCTTGGCAATACTGAAATAACTTCTTTATCTGTTGTGATTTGTTTTTCTATATTTTCTACTAACTCTTTCACGAATTTTCCTCCTCTAACTTTTTAACCGTTTCATTTTCACCATTTAAAAACTTCAAAAAGCTTTCTACTTGTTTTTGGATATCTAGCAATTCATCATTTTCTAAATTCGATATTTTTATGTTTTTTAGTTCCACAAACCTCACCTCTTCTATTTATTTTTTTAAGTTGTTGTTTCTTCTTCTGGTGGTATATATTGTATAAATGTCATCTCTGCTCGATATTTTAATGTAGTATGCAAATCATTTTCCGTTGTGCCATTTTCCACTTCATTTGTGTTATCTGTATTTGTTGTATTGTTTTCTTCTCCTCTAAACTGTGTATCTGTTTTATTATCCATGGTACTTCCTTCGCCATCATTCCATCTAAATAAGATTCTAATTTCTCGTTTCTTTTCTCCTGCACTGTTGAATTCTGTTGTTGGATCAATCACACCTTTGATTTCAGATGTTTCTGTTGTTTCTATTACGGTATTTACTCCATCAACGACATCCCAAACCTCATATCCATAGATTTCAAAATCATCTAACGGTGTTTCATTTAATTGCTCCATTGTAAATTCATATTCAAATGCGACATCAACATCTGTGTAATCTATTAGCATTTCAAAATATCCAGTTTGTCCTGGTACTAAAATTTGATCATTTACATGTTCATTTTCTGTCATGATTGGTTCCATAACTTCATTTAAGGTTTCTGCATCATGGATTATCTGATCATTTACTTTCACTAACCATCTTTTGATATTGGTATTATATGTTGTATCTACCTGTTCAAAATATCTTGCGTAGGTTCTTTGGATAGAAAAAATGGTAATTAATAAAGAAATGATACATAATATTTCCATGATTTTCATTCTATTTTTTTCTTTCTTCAAATTTCCCTTTTCATTTTCTTTACTATTTTCTTTCATCCATTTTCCTCTCTATTTATTAATTTTCCCTTTCGATTCTTTTACTTTTTTTCCTTTAAATAATCTAAAGGCTACATATATGGTTAATGGCAATATACCACAGAAATAAAATACATATTTATTATTTAATAACATACAAATCAGTGATAAAATATACATTTTGGTTTGTACGACACCATTGATTTGCTCTTCACTTACAACAGGATCTTCTGAATTATTGGCAATACCTTTTGTATGAAAAACTCTTTTACCATCTACTTCTTCAATATCAATAACTCTGTGGGTAACAAGCATTCCCTTCATGGAACCTACTTTTCCTTGATATGTAACATCATCCCCTATTTGAATTGTGTCTGGATTTACTTCTTTTACTAAAATAACATCACCTACTTGATATTTCGGAATCATACTTCCTGTTTGTACTCTGAAGATTCTAAATCCTAAAAATGCTTCTTGGTTATTGGTTACTTTTTGCACCACGATGATGATAGAAATAAATATGATGGCAATTGTAACTAATTTCACAAGTATATTCCAGATAAAACTTAAAAATCGATTTCCTGTTTTTCTTTGTGTTTGAGGTCTTGCAGTGTTTTCAATTTTTGACTCATCCTTTATATTTGTATCATTTTTTTCAACTTTTGATTGTGTTTTCTTGTTTGCACTTTCAGCTTTTTCAATGTTTGATTTTGTTTTTGTAGTCGTACTTTTGCTTGTTTTTGTAGTTGATTGTGCTTTTTTCGTTGTGCTTCCTGTCTTTTGGGCAGTTGATTGTGTTTTTTTCGTTGTACTTCCTGTTTTTTTAGTCTTTTGGGTGTTACTTTCTTTTCTTTCGTCTTTCTTGCTTTCCATTTATTTTAACCTCATTTCCTTTGCGTGTATCATATATTTTTCAATACGGTCTTTAAATCTATCTTCTATTGGTTTTAAAGAAATTAGTTTTTTCGTTTTCATCACTAGAATTTTTTCTGAAATCAATTTGTTTAACTCTTTTTCTGTCATTTCAGGATTTAATTCAATAATTCTTTCTATCATTGCATCTGTTAATTCTTTTGCCACTTTTTTATCTTCAATAGCTGACTTTGCTTTTCCTTTTAATGTATTGCTATTGTCTGTTTTCTTTAAAATAGAATGTAGTAAAAAGATATTTTCATCTACTAATTCTTTTACCATTCCTTTTTCTTCGTACTCACTACTTTCATTAACAGTTTTATCCTTTAATTCCATTTGTTCATTCAGGTAGTTCCATAGTTTAACAGCATATTGAAAATTTACATTTTTTAATAACACATTTGTCATTTTTAGTGGTGCTTTTACATAAGTTGCTTTTTTTGCAACTAATGTTTGATATACTTCTGTTTGTTTCAACATTTTTATAGATTGTTCTATCCCGGCAATTCTTTCTGACGTCTTTTCTGACTTTGTAATTTCTGTTGTTCTTTCAGAATGATATTCCAAACTTACATTAATCTTTTCTTTATTAAGTTTAACTTCTGCTGAATAATTTGCCTTTTGATGATTTTTACCTTTATATTCCTCGTTTGCTTCTTTTTTTCTTAGATACATATAATCTTCAATTAATTTTATTAACGTATATAAAAATCGATTTTCATAAGTTAGAAATGTTTCTTCTTTATATGCATTCAAAATCTTTTTAGGGGTCACTTCTCCACTTTTTTGATTATATTTATCCACAAGATTTACATGTTTTGATAAATGTTTAACACTTTCTACCGTTACTTTTTTAATTAATTCAATCTTTATAATTTCTTCTTCTGTTACAATATTTTTGATTTCCTTTGTTAATGCTTTTTCTAGATATGGGATGGTAAATTCCACCATATCTATCCATTCATCATTTTCAACAATATGACTTCTATCAACATCCATCATTAACTTTGAATCAATTTTACTAAGAAATTTTGTTGATTTTTCTTTTTCTAAATTCGCTAATTTAACAATATTTAAGTCCATTTTTCCCTCCATGTCGCATTAGGTTCATGTCGCATTAGGTTCGTTTGTCTATGCGACATTTTTTTCTAAAATATAATTAAGACATCTTTTTAAGTCTCAATAGAAATTCGATACATTCTCCCATTTTTCCTTTTCCAAAGTTTTTGTCTAAGAACTCTATGTAACCATCAATTTCGTCTCTAATTAATGTTAGGTTTAATCCTTCAAATTTTCTTAATACTTTTTTTGCCATGAAGTAATCTACTGCTTCTGTTTCATCTCCACCACAAGCTACATATACTGGTACGAATTTTTTCATGTGTTTTACAATACGGTTACCAAATGCTACTCTGAAATGTTTAATCGTATAATTGTCCATGTCTTCTATCTTTTTCAAAGTTGATGGTGATATGGCATAATCTGTCATTGCTTTATCAAATAAAGCATTTAAGTATGAATAGTTTACATCAAGTGCATCCACATCATCTGCTTCAAATGCAACACCTTTTTCGTTAATGTCAATTGGCATCGCTCTATCATATACCTTATCTGTTACCATGAATGTTGAGTCGTCATTGTTGATGGTTCCGATATACCATGCATTAGGTGGAATTTGTAATTTTCCTTTGATTAATTTCTTTGGATCTGTTGGCCATGAGCTTTGTACAATTTCAATTTTCCAGTCTTTTGTACTATGCATTTCTAGAATTGATAACATTTCAGCAAAATAATATTCCACACGTGCTAAGTTCATCTCGTCAAGGATGACTGTATAGATCTCATCTGTGTATCCTGCTTCATATAAATATGCTAAAAAGTCTGTTTCATTAAATTTCTTTGTGAATTCGTTTAAATATCCAAAAATATCTGTTCTATCCCTCCAAGAAGGTTGTACAGAAGCAACACATGATGGATGTTTTACAAAGTTACCCCATGCTAGAGATATAGATGTTTTACCTGTACCAGAAATACCTTGTAAAATAACAAGTTTTGTTGATGCAATTGCTGATACAAATAATCGAATCATCTTCTCACTATAATATAATTTCAATTTGCTTGCAGCAAAATTTCTAAACATATAACAAAATTCTGGTAATGTAAAACTGTTGTGATAATCTTTTTGTTTATATTTAGCAAATTCTTCATCTATTGCAGTTAATTTAGAGAACCTACTTTGACTATTAGGGTCAATTTGTTCTTCATTATTTGCTTCTGATTGTGCAGCAGCAAGTGCCGCTCTATCTGCACCTGTACTGATACCATTTGGATTAACACCTAATTCTGGTGACTTCATATTTAATAATTTTAACTTTTCATCCACCAATTCTTCTACTTGTCCATTTAATGTGTCAATTTGTTTTAGTAATTCTTCTTGATCTACAATCTTTTTTCTCCATTTCATATGTCTTTTCAAGAAAAATACTAAAATTCCAACAATACCTCCAATAATAATTAACATACAAATAATTGCTAAACCTGTTAAAAACCATTCTGACATTTTAAAATCATTTGCATAATTTTGGATAATGCCCCAGTATCTTGGTAAATTAAATATGTTGACAATTCCATTCCAAAGTCCACCAAATATTTCTTGAAATCCAGAAAAGAATTGGCTTAAAAATTCAAATAAAAATCTTCCATAAGTTTCCATGTTTTATTTCTCCCATTTTTGTCTTTGTCTTGTCGCATTGAGTTCGTTTGTCTATGCGACATTTATTTAAATATTACATTATCGAACATCTCTTTATTGTTTTTGATATCTTTATATAACAATAATTTTTGAGGTACAATAATCATTTTAAACATTTTTAATTTTTCTATATCTTCTATACTTTTTGCTTCATTATCTAATGTAATTGTGAAGTTATAACCTTTTTTCGTGTATTCTAATACACTTTTTTGATTTTTTATGTAATCAGAATACATGATACTTAAATGAATTTTATCTTGTAATGCTTGATTTCCAAGAATTGATAAAATACTTTCTAATTTTTGTTTCTTTTTAAATAGTGTGCTTGTAAATTCAGCGATATATTTGTCATTAAAGTTTCCATTGACAATGTCTGAAATAACAACAACACTTAATAAGATATATTCTATTTGTAATTTGTCTTCTGCAATAATTCCTTCATGATATACTTTTTCTATGGCTGATTCACTATATTGCATAGGCATTTTTACTTTTTGTTCTAAAGTTGCAAAATAGATATCATCTTTGTATTTACTATTTTCAAATTGTAATACAAATTCATCTGTATCAAATTTTTCTAAAAATATTTCTTTTTCAAGCATGTCACTTTTTATTTCTTCATATAATTTTTTTTCTACATTTTGTGAAATGTCTATTTTAAATAAGGCATTTGCTGTTTGTATCATTTTACTGACAATCTCTTTTATGTTATCAATTGTTTTAAAATTTTCTACATTTCTAACATTATCAAAAAATAAAATATAAGCAAATAGTTCTTTTAAATTATGAATACCGTCTAATTTTTTTTGCTTTTCATCTAAATTTTCAGCTTCTTCCTCACATTTTTTCATTAGAATATCTTCTTTATATTCTAGTTCTTCCAATATTCTTAAATAAAATGCTCTTGCTGGCGTATCTGTGTTTTGAATATTATAATATCTAGCATTGATATATGTTTTTAAATATTCGTTAACCACATCTTCGTCATACTGTTTTGCTAAAATCGCCTTCATATATTTTTTTATTTTCTTTTCTGTAAATGCTATATATGTATCCATTAAGTTGTTCATTTTTGATATCATTCCTTTCTAAAAGCACATGTCGCATTGAGATCGTTTGTCTGTGCGACATTTGTCGTGTGTCGCATTCAGATCGTTTGTCTATGCGACATCGTTTGTCTGTGCGACATCAATGGCTCCCAATGCCCTTCTAAATGATTTGTTCTGCATTGATATCTAATTTTATATATTCAATCAAATCTGAAAATTCTGCATTTGTATCATTTTCTTTTGGAAATGTTACTTTAATAACATAGTTATCTGTCACATCTTGTCCTTGCACCATTTGTGATGGCTCGATTGAGATTTTTCTATAATAGGTTCCATCTTCATCTGTCGTTATCTCCTGTTGCGTCGTTATTATTTCGCCATTTCGCTCTATCATATATTCTAATGGTAAATTGGTTGTTGTTGTGATTGTTAATTCATATTGTAAATCTGTTTCTGCTCTTTTGTTTATATTTCCCTCTTCATCTGTTTCAAAATTTGATACGGAAAAAGAATAATCAAATGAATTATCTGATGGATATATATCCTGTATAATCATATTGGCTGATTGAAAATCATCATGAAGCATCCAGAAAGCAACGTCTACATCTTTATTTGATGTTGCTACTGTTTCATATCTTGATAATGTATTTCTTATAAAAATAATCGCTATTATGATAATTGCTATTAAAAAAAGTATGAATATACTCTTTTTTAATTTTTTCTTATCCAACATCTTTCTTCTCACCTATTTTTTCTTTATATGCTACCATCACGATAAATAATATAACTGTTATCACTAATGGTATAATAACATGCATATCTGTGAATACTTGTTTCCAAACTTCTACATGATTGATAATATACACAGCTTTACCTATTACTTGATTTTTTTCTATTGGCTCATCTTGCGTATTATTATAATCACCCTTTGTAATGATGGTATCTCCATCAATTTCTTCGATTCTATGTGTAATCAGTACATTATCCTGTTTGTATGTTATAATATCATTTTCCTTTATTTCATCACCTATTTTGATTATGATAATATCACCTTTTTCAATCGTTGGTGACATACTCCCTGTTTCTGTACTAAGTATAGAATATCCAAATATATTCACATATTCTTTGTTTTGTATATTTAATTGTATAAATCCCCATATGACAAGAATAGCAATGACACTTAATACAAAAATTATTAGATTCACGATTACTTTTTTAATAATTTTTAATATTTTATCCGTTTTCATTGCCTATCACTTCTCCTGTATATTGTTTTAGATTAATTTCTAATGGTATGTTTATTTTTGCATTTTCTGTTTGACCTAATTCTGAGTCAGATGCATTGTTATCCTCTACATTTTCCCACTCAAAATATAGTCTGATATGATTCAGATATTTATCATTGATCCTTGTAAGAGGAATCACCGCCTCATGCTGACTAATCTCATTATTTGTATATACATTGTCATTTGTAAATTGTTCTGTTTCTCCTGGCTTTTGAAAATAATTTTCTACATTAACGAGTTTTAGTTTGGCTGTTGTAACATCCTCTAATTTCATATTTAGTGTGTATAAAACAGATACATCTGTGTTTGTGGGATCTATGACAATTTCAAAATATGCTTGTGTACCTGGTGCCAATTTTTGGCTTTTAACATGCTCAGAATCTATATAGGTAAGATTATCTTCTGTCATGTTAAAAGTCAAATTTTCACCTCCTGAAGATAAATCTGATTCATTTACTTTGATAGACCATACCCCTAATAAACTTGTATACTCTCCTTCTAACTGTTCTTTATATAAAGCATACATACTTGCTATTTGGAATAAGGTAATGATTAGCATTATTAATACTAAAATTCTTAATAATTTTTTCATTTATTCTTCCTCTTTTGATGATTTTGTCGTCCTTGGTTTACGTGTTGTTGTTGCTGTTTTTCTTCTTGTTGTACCTGTTGTTTTAGCTGTGCTCGTTTTTCTAGTTGTTCCTGTCTTTTTAGCTGTACTTGTTTTTGAACTTGTACTTGCACTCTTTCTTGTTCTCGTACTTGTGGTTGCAGATGATTTTGCTCTTGTGCTTGTACTTGCCTTTGGTCTTGTAGTAGACGTTGTCGTTGCCTTTTTCGTTGTTTTCTTCGTCCTTGGTTTTACAACTGGCTCCTCTTCTTCGTCCTCTTCATATTCATCATCTTCATCGTATTCATCATAATCGTCATCTTCATACTCATCTTCTGCTTCTACTTCTATTGCTGATTTTTTCTTTTGTTTGTTAAGATATTTAATTTCCATTACTAATTCAAATACTTCTTGTAGGAATAGTAATAATGATACCACTACGATACAGAATAAGTATCCCCATCTAGATTCTAATAGATTTAATACATATCCCCATCCTTCTATAACAATCGTATCATCTGTTTTTCCTATAAAGTACTCACTTGCATAACGTTCTTCATTATCTACAATATATACAAGATGTGTTCCTTGTTGTGTTTTTGCTTGTACAGTTGTATTAATCACTTCATATTCTGAACTATTTAATACTTTGTACATAAATACTTGGTCTCCGACCTGTACATTTCTGTCATTTGTTCCTTTTATTAATAGTATAGAACCTTGTTTATATTCTGGCTCTAATGAATCATCTGTAACTATATAAACAGTATAATCACCAATTTCACTATTGTTATAATCATTATAAGATAACAATAATACTGTAACTGCAATTGCAATAATCGCATATACTACAAATAATATAGTTCCTAGTACTTTTTTCATTTTATCTTAATCCCTTCTCAAGGCGTAAATCTGATTGGAAAAGAATCAAATCTTGTAATTCTTTTTCAATTTTTTCTTCCTTGTATGTATATTTAGGTTTTTATATGGTTTTACCTATAAACCATCCTAGTTTGTTACTGGTTGCAATTGTATTGCTTGTGTTCCTGTTAAATTTCCATTTAAGATAACACTAATATCATATTGTTCTCCAACAGCTAAACTTTGTATCCAAGTTTGCATTTGTCCTAAAACTTCTCCATCTGCACCAACTAAAATCGCATTTAAACTTTCATTTTCTACTGGTGTTGATGTTGTATTTAATATAGACATAGATACCATTGTTTGATTTTGACTTTCTAAATATTCCATAGATACATCTGTTACTTCCATACTTTTATAAGTTGTATCTGGTAAAGAAACAACAGTTTGTTCTGGTGTTTGCTCTCCAGCATCACCCTCATTTACTCTTCTAACAATCATAATGATGGCAACCACTATGATGATAATTACTATAACAGCTATTAATAGCATTCCTAAAATTTTTTTACCTTTACGCGTCTTTCTTGCTTTTTTTTCTTTCTTTTCCATTTTTCCTCCTTCTTTTTTCTACATTTTTTTATACTTTTCTACTATATTTTATACCATAACTTTTTTTTAAAGTCTATACTTTTATTAATAAAATTTTATATATATATCATTCGGTTAGTTTGTATTTCATTGACAAACAAACCTAACGTGACATAACAAAAATGTCGCACTGAGAAACAAACTCAATGCGACACCGTTAATCTGCATCATTTACTGTAATGACTGATGTTGTACTTCCTGAAGGATATGTATAATCTTGGGACATATCCACTTTATAAAACTTGATATTTTTTGCTGATTCTTTATCCATTGTAAAAACAAATTTTTCTACATATCCGTCTCCATTTACTTCTTCACTGCCTTCTATCCTATTTAAATATGCTTCGTCATTTAAATCTATTCTTACAACATTAGGATCAAACTGTAATGAAACATTTCCACCTGTTTCATGTGTATTGATTACTTTTAAAGTCAAATAATTTCTATTTGCTATATCTTCTATTTCATAACGATTTGCTAAAACTTGTTGTATTCTTAATGATATTTCACAAGAAATTTCTTTCTGATATGGCTCTTGTGTACTTGCTTTTATTCTAATTGTAATAATATCGTTTTGCTCAATTTGTGTTTTTGGTGTTACTACAATTTTGATTCTGCTAACATTATCTGCTGTATCTCCGTTTTTGGCATATATGATTCCTGTTGTGTTTGTAGGACCATCTGCTTCATTGATACCGTAATGTGACTTTATCTGTATCTGGTGTTTCGCATGATAGTTGATATTCTAGGTCATAATCTAATCTTAATAATGTATTTTCATAACTATATAAATCAAAATTGATTTCATATGTATCAACACCACCCCAATTTTCATATTGGTAGGTTGCATTGTCTAGTGTTAATAAATCACTTGTAAAATAAAATGCTTTTGACGTAAAATAGGCTTCTCTTGCTTGATAATATATATATCTACCAAATACAGAACATGTAACTATAAGTATGATTACCAAAAACACAATCACACTATTTCTTATCCTATTAAACTTTCTGATTCTTGCATGCTTTCTTTCCATATCTTATCCTTTCTTGTTTTTGCTTTTGTCGAAATTATTTTTTATTTCAGTTTTTACATTTTTCAAGTATATCACATAGATAAACGAACCCAATGGGACCAAATAAACCTGGTCCCATTGAATCCTAAGGAACGACAATGAATGATTTTCTTATGGTTTGTATTAAGGTGTTATTATAATATGCTTTAAATACTAACTTATATTCACCTGTGTCTATTCCTTCTTTAATTGCCTTTTTGAAGTCAATTGTTTCAATGTTCTCTCCTTCTGTTTGTTCTGGATGTTGTTTTTTCTCCATAATGACATATTCTTTACATCCTTCTGTTGTTACTAAGTCTTGACCTGCATAGTCTTCTGGTGTTTTCCATTCTGTACCATCTAAGTTTTCTAAATAATCTTTTAGGTCTACTTGTGTATATTCTATTGGATTATAGGTAGTTGTTCCGTCTTCTTCTGTTGTATAGGTTGGGTTTCGCTTATATAATTCTACCCTGATATTGGTATCATCTGTAGGTGATCCGACTTTTACGGTTAAGTCTAAGCCGTCTCCTTGAACTAGATTCATACCAGTATTTTTATTGATAATTCTACTTCCATCTACTGACTCTAATCCTGCTAAACCTAATAGTTTATTTATAAATGTAATATAGATTTCTTGCTCTTGTTTGATTTCTCCACCATAATATGATCCATCATCTGATGCGAAGAAATAAATTTTAGCAATATATTGTCCTGCTGGTACACTATTTTGGCTTAATGATAATTGATATTGATTTTGTATTGTAGATAATCCTTCTGAAAGTGGAACTCTAATGACACCATCTGCTCCTACTCCATAAACTGTTGATGTGGTTACATCTGTTAATCTTAAGTTTTGTACTTCTGGTGCTTTGATTCTTTCTCCATGTTCATCTACAATTTCAATCGCCAAACCAGTATATTTGTCATAATATTTTGTATCTTTAATGGTTGTTCCATCATCTGTTGTTTGTTCTAATAAGCTTGCATCTAGTGTGAATGGAATTGTTAAATTGTTAAATACGGTATATGATGTTCTACCATCATTTGTTGTGACATTTTCAGACATAATTGCATTTTTGTTATATAAGTCATAAACAATTTGTGTTTCTCCATTATCATATTTGATTGCTCCTGATTGATTTCTTAGTTCTAAGTATGTTTCTTGTGCTAGTTGATCTGTGCTAATGTTAGAATCTTTAAAATCAATTGAAACATCATATTTTTCCAATGCATATCCAAAATTGTCTTCAATATTATGGTAATATAGGCTATTATCATTTGCATATTTGTCAGTTGTCTCTGTTCCACCCATTTCTACGAAGTCAGATAAGTTGTATAAATATCTTGTTGTTCCAGAGCTATTATCTGTTGCATCATAATCTGTGTTGCTTGCTACTTGATAATAGTATACTTTGTTAACTGTATTGCCTTGTCCATAATCTCTTATGGTAATTCCTGTACCTTGTGGTAAAGGCATTGTTGTTGATAATACTCTATAATCTCCGTTTGCATAGAAGTCTTCTTGCTGTCCTTGTACTTCTTTGTACAATACATAAGTAATATCTACTTGGCTATCTGTTGTATAATTCAATTTTGTCTTACTACTATCTGTAAATGTTGGAATATAGTTTTCTATATTTGGTGTCTGTTCTGTTTGAAGATTTACTGCAATTACCACCTTAAAGGTATTACCCATGCTTGCATCTTCACCAGTTCTTGCTTTAGCAGTTAAGACAATATTGACATTTCCTAAATCTTTTGTTTCAGAGATATTTACTGAACTAAATATCTTGAATTGTAAAGTTCCTGCCGTATTTGAATTGTCTGTCTTAAATACTGTATCTCCATCAAATGAACCGTCTGCATCTGTATAGATGTTTGTTTCACCTGATGTTTGCCATCCAGAGTTTGATGTTCCCATAGTTAATCCAAATGTGTTATTTGCATTTTCACTATAAATTGGTACTGATAATTTGTTAATTAAGTTTACATCTGTATTTAATGCATTTGTGCTGACTTTATCAACACTAAATGTTGTACCACTATATGTTGCATTTTCCACAAATGAATTGAAATCTAATGTTAATTCTGCTGTTGATTCTGTTCCAAATATAGATGCTATCAGTTGTGTATTATAGTTTACAATATCTGCTCCAATAATCCAATCATAATAGGTTCCATAATCTGTCACCTCAATCACTTGTGGTACAGCTGTGGTTGAGCCTTCGCTGACAACATTTGTGTAGAATCCATCTACTGTTGTATCATGATTTGGTTTGTGTCTTCCTTCTATGTAAGTACCAGCTTTAAACATATTGTTTGTCGCTGTTCCTGCGTAATTTGGTGCATAGATATCATATTCTTTGTTGCCTGTGCTTCTATTCATTCTGTACATTCCGAAGAACGCCATACCATTGACATCACCCCAAATATCTTCACTATTTCTATTGCTTAAATCTCCTTCTGCTTTTGCAAAGATTAAGTTGACACCTTCAAGTGTATAGATTCTGTTGTCTACATTTCTTGTTACTGCACCATCAGCAATGACTGCTGTTTCTTTTGTGGTTGTTCCATCAGCATTTGTTAATAAGCTTTCAAATCCTCCAACCATATTAAATCCGCGCTGTGTATATAGGGTTGTATTATTTTGTAAAGTTAATCCATTGGTAATTCTATTTAATGTATAACTTGTCTTTTGATAGTAATTGTTCTCATCTTGTGCGCCTAGTAACTCTAAATATGAAT
Source organism: uncultured Clostridia bacterium (assembly GCA_944387445.1). Classification (GTDB taxonomy): domain Bacteria; phylum Bacillota; class Clostridia; order TANB77; family CAG-508; genus CAG-269. The sequence continues at coordinate 100,140 of CALXEX010000001.1, forward strand.
TATCGATAATCACTTTACCAGTACGTTCGATTGAAGTCATTGTATAACTTTGTGCTGAAGTTCCAAAGTCTTTTATTTCTACACTTGAATTATCTGTTCCATCACTGGTTGTAGGTGAATAGGTTGCACCTTTTCCAGCTCCAAATATGCTTCCGTCAAATGTGATTGGAGATTCTCCACTATTATCCATACGAATATGTGTCTCTCCATGGACACTTACTGTATTGTAACCTTCATTTTCAGAATCGCCTGAACCATATATGTTTCCATTGATGACAATATTTCCAGCTGTCAAGGTATCATTTGTTACAGCATCTTTACCAATATTGATATTGGTTGTTCCATAAACAATTGATCCTTTTGAACCTCCATTGATGTCATTTTGAATGGTTCCACCTGTTATATTGATAGTTGTAGAACCTACTGCATCATTTCTACCAATTTCAGTACCAAGTCCTCCACCATAAAGTTCTCCATGAATTGTTGCATTTCCTGTAATATTGATGGTTGTATTTCTTGTGATACCTTTATTTTGGTTTCCACCATAGATGTTTTGTGCAGTTGTGCCTTCGATGTTGATGGTTGCATTTGTTGTTTCTCCACCATCACCTGTTCCACCTTGGTTTCCTCCAAAGATATTGGTTACATTAGCACCATTTTGTGTCACATTGGCATTTGTTACACCTGTGTCATATCCTCCACCAAATACATTGGTTGCAGTTCCTGAATTTAGTTGTACATTTGTATTTGTTGTGATTCCTGCATTTTTAGATCCACCAAAGATTGTATCAATTGTAATACCGTCTAAATTTACATTGGCTGTTCCAACGCCTGTGCCATTACCACCACCAAATACATTTGTTACATTTCCAAGACTTAAGTTGACATTTGATGTACCAACTGTTCCATTGGTGTTTGAACCTCCATAGATGTTGGTTACATTGGCTGTTCCGCCCACTGTGTTACCTAGAACGTTTTCCAATTCATCTAACATGATGTTAGCTGTTGTCGTGGTTCCACCGAAACCTCCACCATACACATCTGTTACAGTTCCTTCTGCTAAGTAGATATTTGAAGTTGTGACTGTTCCGTCTGTTTTTGAGCCACCATAAATGGTATTTGCTGTCATTCCCATTAACCAAATATTCACTTCATTTGTCATTCCTGCTCCATCTGAACCACCATAAATGGTTGGTGCAGTTACACATTTGTTTAATCTTACATACACATTTCCCACTCTATCATAAATTCCACTACCATAAATGGTTCCATTAATCGTTGGTCCATTATCGTCTGAATCAGGATTTCCTATCATAATAACCACATCTTGGTTTTCTGTATCGGCATTTAGTTGTGCTTGTGTTGTCAATATATTTCCACCATAAATGTCATTGACAATTCCACCCATAATTGCAATTTGGATTTCCGTTCTCACTTGGTTTTGGTAAGCACCACCATAAATGGTTCCCATCACTTGTCCATTATATAGCTCTATATAGCTACCATAATCTAATCCATTGCTACTTACACCAGCATTATTACCTCCACCATAGACATCTCCTGTGATGATTGCTCCATTGTTTAATTCAATATGCGTGCTACCTGTGATTAATCCTGTATTTAAGTTAATATTGGTTCCTTCGACGACACCATTACTTCCGCCGAAAATACTTCCATTAACTGTAATGGTACCAACTACACTAATATCTGTATCTCCTGTTATTCTTCCTTGTCCTGCTGTAGTTGTATTTGAACCACCATAGATATTTCCAGTTATCTGTGTAGCACCTTGAAGACTGATTTCTGCATTTCCTGTTGAGGTATCATTTCCACCATGTCCAAATATGTTTCCACTTACTTGACCACCGTAGAAATTTAAGAAATTTGCATTTGCTTCGTCTTCATCTCTTTCATCCTTACTTGTTGCCATTCTTGCACCACCATAGATATTTCCGGTTACATTGCCACCATACATATCTAATTGTGATTTACCATCATTATATCCATTGATTGATCTTAGATACATAACAGCATCTTCAGATGATTTATGGAATTTATTTTCTCCAGTAAAGGTTCCACTTAAAATTTCTGTCATTGCATAATTTCTGTTATAAGCTAATTCTGTATCTTGTGCGCCTTCAGGATTATATGGATAACATCTATCTTCCAATTCTCCCATTGCTAGATATCCAGTTATCACTAACTTGTCATTTCTAGCAATGACAGATTCTTTCATAGTACCAATAATCACTTCATGAGAAACATATTTTCTTGTTGGAGATTGCTTATTTAAACTACTTCCAATAATAATGTCATTATATCTACCTGCTTCTACAATCATTCTGTGATTTCCGATAGTGCCTGTTGTTTCCTCTTCTTTATAGTTACCGCCTACAACTCCGCCAAATGTATATTTACCTTCTGGTGTAGAGATTCCTCTTCCAAGAGTGACATCTCCGTAGTTGGTTACTAAAATATTTGTGTAGTCACCTTTTGCTAAATAGTCACTACCATCACTAACGGTTGTAGAATCTGCATATAATTCAATATTATCAAATGTAATATCACCTTGTACATCCATATTAGATGAAACTTTTAGTTCTGCACCACTTGTTCTATAATCTATACCTGCATATAAACTTGTGATTGTCGCATTTCCTACTAATCTTTCACTACTGTTCCATTCGATGGCATCCATAATAACAATAATATTATTTGATGCATTTCCTGAAGCATTTAGTTTGCTATATGCAGTTGTTAAATCTTGAACTGGTGTTGTAGGTGATAGTCCATCATTTGCGTTATTTCCACCGCTAGATACGAATATGACTGTTGCTTCTTGCCATACAGCTCTTAAGTTGGTTACTGTGCTTGGAATATCTGTATATAAGTCGTAAACAGTTGCATTCTCTTCTGAGAATCCCTCTTCATTTGCAGTAGCCCATCCTGCAAAGCTATATGCTGTTTGTACACCATTTTCATATGTAAATGGTTCTGCAAATAAATTGTTATCTCCATTACCATAAAGTTCTCCTATTGAACTTGCTCTATATACGCTACTTCCTTCATTTGTACCACTTGTTGTGACATTCATCAATTCATGTACATACGCATGATGCATTTGTTCAAAATCAGGTGTTACATGATAGGTTACATTTGTATAATTTTCTGTATTATCACTAATTGCTGATTTAGAGAAACTGATAGTTGTTGCATTACTGTAATTGTCAAATTCATCAACTAATGTGTCTTTTGCAATTACCAATGAATAGGTTCCTATTTCTGTTAAGCCTGTTACATCAATTTGGTAAGTTTTAGATATTTCGTCTGCATCTTCACTAACAGGTTGTACAGTAATGTTATCGGCATTGGTGATATCCACACCATCTTTGATGATGCGAATATCTCCTGCCTCTAAATTGCTTTCCTCTGGTACTAGGAATGTATCTTTTCCTTTTACAGTAAAGCTTATCTTACCATTTGATTCAAATTCTGAAGTATCTGTTGCCTCATATTTCCAAACTGGTTTCTTATTATCTAAGTCGACATAGATATCTGTTGCTTCATTTGTATGTCCTTCTGTATCACTAATCTTACCAGCTGGTATACTAATTTTTAACTGTTTAAACTCTTCTTCAAATTCGTCAAATCTAACAACAAAATCATATCCATATTCTGTTCTTACTGGTGTTATGGTAATTGGTAAATCTGTTCTTTGGATATACTCACCATCTCTATTTAATTCATAAATAGAAATATCTTCTGGTGTAATTGTTGTATTAAAGTCATAGAATCTATCTGTACCTGAAATCGTTACTGTTGCATACCTTTCGGCATAACTGATAAATTTCTCTTTCAAATACAATTTTGGATTAATGAAGTCTACTCGAATGTAGTTATTTTCATCATCACCATTATCATTATCTACAATTATTTTTGTTTCAATGTTCGCATTTCCAGATGTATCTCTTACTTTGTTTTCTGCAATCACAAGCTCGATTTTACCACTATGTCTTCTAAAGATTTCATTTTCTAAGTTTTCAGGTAGTTCAAAGTTAGATAATGTTAACGTATATCTAACACCATTTCCTTCTCCCTCTGGTATATCAGAACTTGTTAATTCCTTCGTTAACGTATTTGTTACATCCATTCCATCAACAAGTATTTGTTCAATATCATCTACAGTTAAGATATCACTTTCTAAGAAGTTTGTATCTACTGCATCAAAATGAATCGTTACTTGTTTATTTTCTTGGTCGATAACTGGATTGGTTCCTTCTGCATATTGATAAGTAATTTTTGGTTTAATAAAGTCCACAATGTTATTTCTAAATGCTGTATATTTTGGATTATCTGCGTTATCTCCCACATCTGTTTCAACCCAATTTGGATTTCCAACAGGTATTTGCATTACTTTATTTCCGATTCCAGAACGATCTCGAATTGTATTTTCTGCAATTTCAATTTTTACTGCTCCATCATATGTACCGAAATTTCCTAATGTTAGTTCATATCCTACATCAGCTCCATCCAATTCTGCAGAATCTGTAATTTTGGTTAATGTTTTTGTAATGGTTGTAACTGGTGTTTCAGGATTTTCACTATTATCTACATAAACATTGATATTATCACTTGTTAATGTATCTTTTAAGTAGTAATCATCACGTCCTAAGATTTTAACCGTAACGGTTCCTGTTTCGCCATCTCTGTCTCTTGTGATACGACTATCTGCATATTCCCATGTAGGTCTTGTAAAGTCTACAATGCTTTCTCTAAATGCTGTATACTCATCATTTACATCTCCTACTTCTGTCCATGTTGCATTTCCTACTAAGATTTCTGTTTCTTGATTTGTATTTCCATATTGGTCTGTGATAACCCCTTCTGGAATGATAATACTTGTTATACCTTGGTTATCCTCAAAATTACTTAATGTAATTTGATAAACAACTGCTGTTGTTGTTTTGCTGACTTGTGTTACTTGTTTTACGATGGTATCTGGGTAAACCGTTTCTCCAGTAGGTTTTACAACTTTTACTTTCATATTTGCTGTATTTTCTGCATCTTGCAAAGTTGTTTGACCTAAATATTTATCTGTTGCTCTGATTCTAACAGATACACTTCCTGTTTCTGTATCTAAATCTCTGTTAATTCCATTACTGTTGTTAACAATACTTAAATTATCATCTGTCTTTTCAATTAATGGATCAATAACATCGACAATAACTGGATTATCTGGATCATCACCATCATCATAGTCCAGAGTAATGGTTGTTGCAGTATTTTTATTTCCTGATGTATCATCTACTTTTCCTTCTGCAAATACGAAGTCAACTGCACCACTGTAATCTTGGTATTTGTCATTTTCATTATATACTAATTCAAAGTTTGATACGACAAATGTATATTCTGTTCCATTAGGTATTTCTGCAGATGTTACTGTTGTATGTAATTGATCTGTTAAGTCTGTTCCTGCTACTTTTATCCTGATATTTTCTGTATTCATGGTTCCATCAGGATTCATAATTGTATTTTCTCTGATGTATTTATCTGTTACTGTAAACTTAACCGTTAATGTTTTTGCTTCATAATCGATGTCTGGGTTGCTAGAATCTTCTACATCTGAATATGTATAGCGAATGGTTGGGTTGATAAAGTCTACGATATTATTTCTAAATGCTGTATAAATTGGATTTGCAGGATCATCTCCTTCTTCTACCCAATCTGGATTTCCTACTGGAATCTCTGTTTCGATATTTGTGTTTCCACTTATATCTGTAATCGTTCCTGCAGATAATACTACTTTTGTAGCACCACTTAATTCTCCATAGTCACCTAAGACTAATTTGTATGCAACACCAATATCGCCAATACCTTTTTCTTGTGCTTGTGCTAATATATCTGCATATTCTGTACTTGTCTTATCTACTTCTGTTAGTGTTTTTGAAATGGTTGTGACTTCCTCATTTGGTGTTTCACTATCTGTTAAATATACTTTGATGGCATTTTCTGTTAATGTGTCATCCCTATAGTATTTATCTGTACCAAGTATTGTAACTGTTACTGTCTCATTTTCTCTGTCAATACTGCTGGTTAGATATTTCCAAACTGGATTTACCACATCGACAATGATTGGTTCATCATGGTCTGGATGTTCTGGATTTTCTGGTTCATCAATACCTAGTGTAATGGTTTTTGCACTATTTTGGTTTCCAGATGTATCTGTTACGATACCTGCTGGGAAACTTAATGACATTGGTCCACTATAGCCTTCTCCATTTTCTGTTTCTAGTCCTTCTACCAATAATTGATATCTTTCTCCTACTTTTTTCTCCACACCATCTACGGTGTAGTAGATGTCTCCATTTGCTTTATAGGTAATGTTTCCATCTACTACATCGGATTCTTGTGTGACCTTTGATAAAGTCTTCGTAATGGTTGCATCTTCTGGTAGTTGTGTTTCATCTACTGTGATGGTTATCATATCTTGTGTCATTGTTGTACTTTCGAAATATTTATCTGTCACATCAAATATAATGCTTACATTCTTTTGGTCATAATCAATTGTTGTATCATAGGTTTCATAAGTAAATTCAGGTTTGATATAATCGGCAAACATCGTTCCATTTGTGTTTTTGTCAGTATCGGCATCTTTTAGTTCAATATTAATCCATTCAAATTCTTCTCCATCAGCAGTTTGTGTATGTTCTGTATCCATTGCCTCCATGTTTTTGTTTCCATAGTCATCCATTAAGGTTCCTTTAGCTAATTGAAGGGCGATGTTACCACTCCATTCTTTGAAGTTCTTTCCGCTTTGACGTAAAGCTTCTTCAAAGTTTGATAAGGTAATGGTGTATTGTACAGATTTTGTTCCTGTTGTTTGATCTGTGATTTCTGTTACACCACTAATTGATTTTGTAATATCTTCTGCAAGTTCTCCATCTATATATACCTTTAATAGATTTGCTTGTTCTGCTGTTAATTCTCCTTCTGGTAATTGTCCATTAGCATTACTTGTATATATACTTGGATCTACTTGTCCTTGAATCACAATGCTGATTTCTTGATTTTCTGCATTGATTGTACTTGATACTTTTGTCCATTCTGGTTTGTATTTAGGATTGATGGTTCCATAGGTTGTGATAATATTTCCGTCTGCATCTGTCCATCCAATCATTGTTTCTGAATCTGTATTTAGTTTTAAGTGTGTTCTGTCATTGTAGATTGCCTCTGGTGCTTGGATGACGATTTCTCCAGATTTACCAGTATTTCTGAACATATCTGTGTTGGTTTCTACTATCTTGGTAAAGGCTGGTCCTAAGTCTAAAGTTGTCATGCTATTTAATCCTGTACCATTAAACATTCCACTCATGTCTGTTACTTTTGTTGTATAGAATTTTTCTCCTAAGTCTAAAGCTGTCATCACATTTTGACCTGCATTTGCAAACATATTGCTCATGTTTGCTACATTGCTAGTATCAAAACTTTCTCCTAAATCTAAATTTGTCATTGCATTATAACCTGTATAGTAGAACATTCCAGACATATCGGTTACAAGACTTGTATTAAATTTATCTCCCAAATCTAAACTTGTCATAGCTTCAGAACCTGTATAAGAAAACATTCCATTCATCGTTGTAACTTTACTTGTATCAAAATTGTCTCCTAAGTCTAAACTTATCATTGCATTTTGACCTGCATTTGCAAACATTCCATACATATCTGTTACATTGCTTGTATCAAAATGATCTCCTAAGTCTAAACTTGTCATTGCATTTTGACCTACATTACTAAACATATTTCTCATGTCTGTAACATGACTTGTATCAAATTTTTCTCCTAAATCTAGGCTGATCATTGCATTATAACCAGTAACCCAGAACATTCTAGACATATTGGTTACATGACTTGTATCAAAATTTTCTCCTAAATCTAAGCTTGTCATTGTTCTATATCCTGTTTGATAGAACATATAGGCCATATTGGTTACATGACTTGTATTTAATAAACTTATATTTGTTATGGTTTCTGTTGCTGTACAATTTGCTCCATATCCTATATGTGCAAATAAATAACTTGAATCTACATTTGCAAATATCTCATCATTACTTGCAATATATACTTTCACGCTTCCATTTGAATTCGTTTCATACCATCCAATGATTGAGTTATCTCCTTGTGCTGATACATCCCATGCTGTACTATCCACATATGTTTTTGCTGAGAAATCATATACTGTTGATGGTATATTGCCTACAAATGTCACATTATCTATATTTTGTCTTTCTATATTGCTATTTCCTAAGAATGCATATGTAGGATTTACTTCTGTATCTGTTTTTCTTAAAGTATTAAATACAACTATATCTGTTGCCTTATTACCATTTCCAGATTGATCTACTGCTGTATTTTCTCCAATTTGGATTTTGATTTGATTTGTACTGAAATCTAATCCTTCTCCACTAAGTGTTATGGTATATTGGTCTCCGATCACATCAGTTCCGTTGCTAGCATATGCAGTTGTTTTTCCTCCTACATTAATAGAAATATTTGCTGTTGAAACTTCTGTACCATTGATAAATACTTTGATTTGATCTTGCGTTAGATTACTATTTGCAAAATATTTATCTGTACCTTTTACTGTTATGGTAGCTGTCTTGTTATCTACATCAACTGTTGAACTTACTTTTTCCCATATTGGATCTACCACATCGACGGTTACTGCTTCTCCGTCTTCACCAGCTAAGATATTAATACCTGATGTAATCGTTGTTGGATTATTTCCATTTCCTGTTGTATCTACCACAACATTACTTGGAATTGCTACTGTAATCACACCACTATAATCCATGGTTTCTTTTCCTGCTAGTTTTTCTAGTTGCTCTAGATGTGATAATTTCAAAGTATAGTGTTTTCCAACAACTTTGTTAGTTCCATTAACTGTTCCTGTGATATCTTGTTCTATTAATTCTTTTACCACTCCATGGATTCCTGTATCATCCCAATTTGGTTCTTCCCCATCAATTAAGATGTTTAGGTCATCTAATGTTAATGTAGCTTGGTCTAAGTATTTATCCACAATGTTAAATTCCATTGTAAATGTTTTTCCATCATAATCGATATCTGAATTGTTGTATGTATATCTTACCTCTGGTTTAATATAATCCACAAAATCTGTAACCGTTGATTTTTCCTTATTGATGATATTTCCTCTTGTATCTCTTGATGCATTAGGATCTACACGAACTTCTAAATTACCACTTAGTTCTCTATAATCTCTACCAGAACCAATAAATTCTTCGTCTGTCTCTACGATTTCGCTAATTTCTAATGTATATTGATGTCCTAAAACTTGTACTTCTCCATTCATATTCGCTTTAATATCCAATCTGCTAACAAGACGTTTCGTTATTTGGTCATCAATTGGTACACCATCCATCCATATGCTTAATTCATCTAACGTAACTGGATCTGTTGGATCATAGTTTTTATCTGTGACATTAAAGATTATTGTGTTTTTTCCTGTTGTTGCATCTTGAACTTTTTGTACATCATACACTTCTGGTCCTGTTCCATCAACATATCCAACTTCAAATGTTTGCTTATTGCTTGTGTTTTCATATTGGTCTGTTATAGCTCCTTCTGCAATTTCTATTGAAATATATCCACCATTTTCATTTCGATATTGGGCAGTTCCGCCTATAATATGTTCAATTGGTGTAAATGTTGTATATCCACCCTCTTCTGGTATGATATTGGTTAAAGTTAATGTATATTCATATTCTTCATTTGGTATGATTTCTATTGGTTCACTTAATACTTTACCTATCTCAGTTGATGGTTGCCCATTAACAATAACAGTAATATCATCTATCGTTAGTCCAAAGATACTCTCCTCTTTATTTAAGAATTTGTCTTTTACTCTTAATTTGATGATTCCATTATCTCTGTCAACAGCACCTAATGTCCATATTGGATCTACGACATCGACTACATCTTCGTCTCCATCTGCACCTCCTGGATCATCTTTTCCAATGGTGATAGATTTTGCATGACTTGTATTTCCTGATTTATCTATTACTGTACCTTGTGCAAATGATAATGTCATATATCCACTATATGTATAACCATCTCCAAGGCCATCTTCATTTTCTTGATCAAGTCCTGTAATGACTAATTGATATCTTTCTCCAATTTTTGTATTTTCTACACCTTCTACTGTTCCTGTTATGTCTTCCACTTTTGTTAATTCTTTAGTAATAGCATTATTCAATTCTGTTACATCATAATCATCAATTTGTACAGTTATTTGACTTGCATCTAAGTTTGATAATGTTGTACTTTCAAAGAATTTATCAACTACATCAAACACAATGGTTACTTTTTCTTCATCGCCATGGATGATTTCTGTATCTTGGCTTCTGTATGTAAATTCTGGATTGATGAAGTCTGCGAACATGGTATTATCTGTATTTTTGTCGACTTTCGTTGTATCTTGAATAATATTGTCAATTCTTGCTCCAATTTCTGTAACTGCACCTGCTCCTGTTTCTGCTCCTGTTTGTGTTTCAGTGCTTGCTACTTCCATATTTTTGTTTCCATAGTTTGTTCTATTTCCATTTTCATCTGCTGGGCCTGTTGTATCAGATAAACTTCCTTGTGCGACTTCTACACGGATATTACCACTCCACTCTTTGTATGGTATTCCAGTTCTTCTGGTTGCTTCTTCAAAGTTTGATAGTGTTAGGACTTGCAACACATCTTGCGCACCTGTTCTTGTATTTGGAGTTTGTGTTGCAGTTCCCAATGATTTTGTGATGATGTCTGTAATTTCTGTATCATCTATAAAGACTTTTATATGATTTGATGTCAATGTACTTGTTACATCACTAATATATTCAGTTGCGTCCACTTCTGTATTTGTGGTTCCTCGTAATGTGATGTTAATTTTTGGATTGTCTGCTTCTGTTTCGTCAATTTCTGCTTCTTCTTTTATCCATTCTGTTCTGTATTTAGGATTGATGGTTCCATTTGTAAATTCTATTGTTGTGCTTGAATCTGTGTTTAGTTTGAAGTTTGTGCTGTTTTGGTAAATAGCTTCTGGTGCTTGGATGACAATTTCTCCAGATTTACCTGTATTAAGAAATATATTAGTCCATGCTCCTGCTATATTTGTAAAAGCTGGTCCTAAGTCTAAACTCGTCATAGATGTATTTCCTGTACCATAAAACATATTACTCATATCAGTTACATGACTTGTATCAAATTTATCTCCTAGGTCTAAACTTGTCATCGCTGTATATCCTGTTTCATAGAACATATTTCCCATATCTGATGCATTGCTTGTATCAAATTTATCTCCTAAATCTAAACTTACCATTGCTGTATATCCTGTTCCAGAAAACATTCCATACATATTATTTACATGACTTGTATCAAATTTATCTCCTAAATCTAAACTAGTCATTGTTGTATATCCTGTGTTATTGAACATATATCTCGTATTTACTACATTGCTAGTATCAAAATTTTCTCCTAAGTCTAAACTTGTCATAGCATTACTTCCTGTACCCTCAAACATACTTTCCATAGTTTTTACATTGCTAGTATCAAATTTGTTTCCTAAGTCTAAACTAGTCATTGCTCTAGAACCTGTACTACTGAACATAGAACTCATAGTAGTAACTTTACTTGTATTAAAGTTATCCCCTAAATTTAAAGTTGTCATGCTTGTTAATCCTGTACCAGAAAACATTCCACTCATATCTGTTACATTACTTGTGTCAAATTTTTCTCCTAAGTCTAGGCTTGTCATCACACTTCGCCCAGTCCAAGAAAACATGTTGCTCATATTCGTTACATTACTCGTGTTTAATAATCCAATATTTGTTATCGTTTCTACTGTTGTACAATTAGATGAATATCCTACATTTGCAAACAAGTAACTTGAATTTACATTTCCAAATATTTCATTATTGCTTCCAATATATACTTTTACAGTTCCATTTGTATTTGTCTCATACCAGCCAATGATTGAATTATCTCCTTGTGCAGATGCATCCCAAGCTGTATTATCCACATATGTTTTTGCTGAGAAATCATATACTGCTGATGGTATATTATCCACAAATGTCACGTTATCCACATTTTGTCTTTGGATATTAGTATTTCCTAAAAATGCACTTGCTTGCTCTTTCTCTGTATGTGTTGCTTTTAAGGTATTATATAAGATTATATCTGTTACTTTATTACCATTTCCAGATTGGTCTACTGCCGTACCTTCTGCGATTTGGATTTTAATTTGATTTGTATTAAAGTCTAATCCATCTCCACTAAATGTTATAGTGTATTGGTCTCCAATAACATCAGTTCCGTCTTCTGTAGATGCTACTGTTTTTGCTCCTACATTAATAGAAATATTATCTTTAGAAACCTCTATACCATTTACTAGTACTTTTATGTTGTCAGCTGTTAGATTACTATTTGCAAAATACTTATCTGTTGCTTTTACTGTAGTTGTAATTGTCTTATTATCAACATCTACTGCGCTATCCACTTTCTCCCAGATTGGATCTACTACATCAACGACTGTTGCCTCTCCTGGGTCACCTGCTAAAATATTAAGACCTGATGTAATGGTTGTTGCAACATTTCCATGTCCTGTTGTGTCTATTACCACATTGCTTGGAATGGCTACTGTGATCACACCACTATAATCCATCGTTTCTTTTCCTGCTAGTTTTTCTAGTTGTTCTAGATGTGATAATTTCAATGTGTAATGTTTTCCAACTGTTTTACTTTCACCATTTATCGTGTCTGTGATATCTTGTTCTGTCAATGTTCTTACTACTCCATGAACACCTGTATCATCCCAATTTGGTTCTTCTCCATCAATTAAGATTGTTAAATCCTCTATATCTAATGACTCTTCATTTAAGTATTTATCTACAATGTTAAATTCCATTGTAAATGTTTTTCCATCATAATCAATGTCTGAAGTATTGTATGTATATCTTACTTCTGGTTTTATGAAATCTACAAAGTCTGTGATAGTTGTTGTCTCTTCATTAATTGTATTTCCTCTTATATCTCTTGATGCATTTGGATCAATTCTAAGCTCTAATGTACCACTTAATTCTCTATAATCTCTACCAGAACCAACAAATTCTTCATCTGTTTCTACAAGTTCACTAATTTCTACTGTATATTGATGTCCTAAAACTTTTATTTCTCCATTTATATTTGCTTTGATTTCTACTGTACTAAGAATGTTTTTAGCGACTTGGTCATCTACTTGTACACCATTCATCCATACAGTTAGTTCGTCTACTGTGACTGGATCTGTTGGGTCATAGTTTTTATCTGTTACATTAAAGATGATTGTCTCTTTTCCTTGTGCTTCATCTTGTGTTTTTTGTACATCATACACTTCTAGTGTTGTTTTATCAATATCGCCTACATCTAATATTTGTCTATTTGATGCATTTCCATATTGATCTGTTACAACACCTTCATCAATTTCTAGTGAAATATGTCCACCATTATCATTTTTATATTTTGCTGTTCCTCCAACAATTGGCTCAACTGGTGTAAACTCTGTATATCCACCATCATCTGGTGTAACATTTTCTAAAGTGATGGTATATTCATATTCCTCATTTGGTACAATTTCTGTTGGACCTGCTAATATAGTAGCAATTGCTGTTGATGGGGTTCCGTTTACAATAATCGTAATAGAATCTTCTGTTATATTAAATATACTTTCGTCTTTATTTAGGAATTTATCTTTTACACGTATTTTAACGATTTCTGTATCAACATCTACTTCTGATACACTCCATACTGGGTCTACAACATCGACTACTTCTTCGTCTCCGTCTTGTCCACCTGGATCATCTTTTCCGATGGTGATAGATTTTGCACTACTTATGTTTCCAGATTTATCTGTTACTGTACCTTGTGCAAATGATAATGTCATGTATCCACTATATGTGTATCCATCTCCATTACCATCTTCATCTTCTTGATCAAGTCCAGTAATCACTAATTGATATCTTTCACCTATTTTTGTATTATCTACACCTTCTACAGTTGCTGTTAAATCTTCGACTTTTGTTAGTGTTTTTGTAATGTTTGCATTTAATTCTGTTACATCATAGTCATCAATATGTACTACGATTTGACTTGCATCTAAGTTTGAAAGTGTTGTACTTTCGAAGAATTTATCCACTACATCAAATACGATAGTTACTTTTTCTTCATCTTGTGAGATTTCTGTGTTTTGGCTTCTGTATGTGAATTCTGGTTTTACAAAGTCTGCAAACATTGCATTTGTTGTATTTTGATCTACTTTTGTTACATCTTGTATGATATTGTCAATTCTTGCTCCAATTTCTGTAACTGCTCCTGCTCCTGTTCCAGCTCCTGTTTGCGTTTCTGTGCTTGCTACTTCCATGTTTTTATTTCCATAAGTTATTTTCTTTCCATCTTCATCTGCTGGACCTGTTGTGTCTGATAACGTACCTTGTGCTACTTCTACACGGATATTGCCACTCCACTCTTTGTAGTCTTTTCCGGTTCTTCTAGTTGCTTCTTCAAAATTTGATAACGTTAAAACTTGTAATACATCTTGCGCACCTGTTCTTGTATTTGCTGTTTGTGTTGCATTTCCTAATGATTTTGCCACAACGTCTGTAATTTCTGTATCTTCGATAAATACTTTGATATCATCTGTTGTCAATGTACTTGTTACATTACTGATATATTCAGTTGCATTTACTTCTGTATTGGTCGTTCCTCTTAAGGTGATGTTTAATTTTGGATTATTAGCATCTGTTTCGTCTATTGCAGTTCCTTCTTTTAGCCATTCTGTTCTGTATTTTGGATTGATGGTTCCATAATTTATTATCTCGTTTCCGAGGGTATCTGTCCATCCCATGGTTTGGCTAGAATCTGTGTTTAGTTTGAAGTGTGTACTGTCTTGGTAAATAGCTTCTGGTGCTTGGATGACAATTTCTCCAGATTTACCTGTATTGGCAAATGTCATATTTTCATTACTTTCTGCTATGTTTATAAATGCTGGTCCCAAGTCTAAGCTGGTCATGGCTTGTTGTCCGGTAAATAAGAACATCCTTTCCATATTTGTTACATTACTAGTGTCAAATTTATCTCCTAAATCTAAAGTTGTCATTAAAGTTCTACCTGTTTCACTAAACATTCGATACATATTGGTTACTTTACCAGTATCGAATTTATCTCCTAAGTTTAAATTCGTCATTGCAGTAGAACCTGTAGCAGAAAACATGCTACTCATATCAGTTACATTGCTGGTATCAAATTTATCTCCTAAATTCAAATGTGTCATTGCCGTAAATCCTGCACCTGAAAACATTACTGACATATTTGTTACATTACTTGTGTCAAATTCATTTCCCAAATCTAAATTTGTCAAAGATGTAAATCCTACCATAGAAAACATACTGTTCATATTTATTACACGACTTGTCTTAAATTTTTCTCCTAAGTTTAAGCTTGTCATTGCAGTATATCCCGCAGAAGAGAACATACCACTCATATCTGTTACATTACTGGTATCAAATTTGTCTCCTAAGTCTAAACTTGTCATGGCTGTATATCCAGTATTGTTAAACATATAACTCATATTACTTACATTTCCAGTATTTAATAATTGGATATTGGTTATTGTTTCTGTTGCTGTACAATTATTAGAAGATCCTATGTATGTAAACAAATAACTTGAATCGACATTTCCAAATATCTCATCATTACTTCCAATATATACTTTTACAGTTCCATTATCATTAGTTTCATACCATGCAATAATAGAATTGTCTCCCATTGCTGATACATCCCATGCTGTATCATCCACATATGTATTAGTAAATCTATCATATACGGTTTCTGGGATATAATCCATAAATGTAACATTATCTACATTTTGTCTTTGGATATCAGTATTTCCTAAGAATATACTATTTTCTTGATTTCCTTCACTTATATCAGTACTAGCATTTTTTAGTGTATTAAACAAAATTAAATCTGTCTCTGTATTTCCATTACCAGATGCATCTGTTACTAATCCTTCTGGTACTCTCACCTTAATTTGATTTACGGTTGTATCAATTCCTGTCAATGTTAATGTATATTGCACTCCATATTGTACTGTTGAACTTGCACCATTTACAACTCTTTGTTCATTTAAGACTGTACTTGTTAATTGTTTTGTAATGGTTGTGTTAACACTTCCATTTACAACAATTTGTATATTTTCATTTATCAATGTACTATTTGCAAAATATTTATCTGTTACCTTAAATGTCATTTCTGCTGTTTTGTTTGCTGTATCTACTGATGAAGATATTTTTTCCACCAATGGATCTACTACATCTACTACTTCTTCTGTTCCTGCTCCACCTGGTAAAGTAATACCTGAAGTAAGGGTTGTTGCGTTGTTTCCATTTCCTGTTGTATCTATTATCTTATTGGCTGGAATTGCTACTGTTACAACACCACTATAATCTAAGTAATTATCTCCTTCTTTTACTTGTAACTGTTCTAGGTTAGATAATGTTAATGTGTATCTCTTACCAATAACTTCTGTTTCTTCGTTGATAATATTGGTTCTATCTTCTTCTTGTAATGCTCTATCTACTTTTGTCCAGTCTGGCTCTTCTCCATCAATTCTAATTGCTAAATCTTCTAAGGTTAATGTTCCAGAATTGTAGAATTTATCTGTCATATCAAATACCATTGTAAATGTTTTTCCATCATGGTCAATATCTGTTTCTGAAAATTGGTAAGTTGCATTTGGTTTGATAAAATCTACAAATCCACCATCTAATAGTTCTCTATTTATTCTATCTTCACCCATTGCTCTTTGTGTCACGCCTGGAACAGCATTAACAGAACCATCTAACAATGGTTCTGCACTATATTTTGTTAATTCCGTTGATTGTATCGTACTGATTTCAGTTGTTGTTTCTATCAAAAATAATATTGCTAATGTAATTATCGTTATCACTAAACTTATTACACTTATACTTTTGAAGTATTTTCGCATCTTTAGTTCCTCCACATATTTCTATATAAATTATCGATTTTAATATTTTCGAATGTTACTTTTAAATTTCATTCTTGAATTTTGCTTTTTTAACTTTACTGAAACTTGTTTCTTAAATTTTTGCTGAATTTTGCTAAATTTTTGCATTTAATTTAATTCTTGAATTTTACTAAATTTTTGCGTTTAATTTTATTCTTGAATCTTGTTTCTTAATCTGATTTTTTTATTAATTTTTTTATTTTATCTTGCGGATTTAATTTTAAAAAAAATCGCTTAAAATAAACTGATTTTTAGGGTTCGTTTTGAACGAAAATATCCCATTTTTCTATATGATATATTATATATTTTTTAGCAAATATTTACAAGTATTTTCCGACAAAATATTAGCTTTTTTTGACAATATTTTTATTATTTTTTAAGTCAATTTGAGTCAATCGGAACCACGTTATTTTTGTCGCATTAGGTTCGTTTGTCTATGCGACATTTGGTCCATTATTCACTAAAAAAATCCAACTCTTATTGAGTTGGATTTTTTTGTGTCGCATTAGGTTCGTTTGTCTATGCGACATTTCTTCATTATTCTTGTTCTTGATTAGAGTTTCCAGATTCGTCTACGATTGTTCCTGCATCTATTTTTACAGTTACATCACCACTCCAATCTGAATATTCTCTATCATAGTTGATGGTTGTTCTTGGTTGTTCAAAGTTTGAAATGACTAGTGTATAACGTTTTCCAATCACTCTGCTAGTTCCATTTACTGTTGCTGTCATATCTTCTTCATTCGTAATTGTCGTTGTTACACCAATTGCTTCTTCATCATCTACATATACTGTAAGTTTTGAAGTATCTGTTGTACTAATTTGTGCTGATTTAAAATATTTATCTACTACTTCAAATACGATTGTGGCTGTTTTTGCTGTATCATCTTTCGTTGATGATATTTGATATACTTCTGGATCAATGATGTCTATCATTCCTAAGTTTAGTGTTGTCTGTATATTTTCGTTTCCTGATGTATCCACCAAAGTTCCTGCTTCAATTTGGATTTCTGTATTTCCACTATATTCTCTGTATTCTTTTTCACTTGCTTGGAATACAGTGTCTGATTCTTTCCAATTGCTTAATGTTAAAGTATATTTAACTCCATATTGTGCATTTGCTCCATCTCTAGTTTCTGTTAATGGTGTTGGTGCACTTAATTCTTTCGTAACATTTTCTGTGCTTGTTACTTCTTCTCCATCTATGATAACTTTGATTTTGCTGATGTCTAATGTGTCTTCTGCATAGTATTTATCTGTTCCATATAGGTCTACTGTTACCTTATTATTTGCTTTATCTATTTGAAGATTTGTTGCTTCCCATATTGGGGTTACAACATCCACAATTTCTGCACTTCCTGTGTTTTCTGGCTCATCGATTCCTATGGTGATATTCTTTTGAACATTGCTATTTCCTGATTTATCACTTACCATTCCTGCTGGGAAAATAATGCTAACTGGTCCACTGTATTCTTTATACATTCCATTTTCAATACTTGCTTGCTCAAATCCACTAACCACTAATCTGTATGTCTCTCCTATTTTTACATCTTGTCCATTTCTATTTTCTGTAATATCCTCTACTTTTGTTAGTGTTTTTGTTAAATTTTCTGGCACGACATTTGTGTCTAACATTTGTACAATAATATTATCTTTATTCGTTAATACTGTTGAAGTATTAAGGTATTTATCTGTTACTGAAAAGTCTACTGTTAATGTTTTTTCTTCATAATTGATGTCTGTTTGTGAGTATTGATATGTGAATTCTGGTTTGATGTAGTCTATGAACATTGTATTTGCTGTATTTTGTTCTACAGTTGGATCTTCTATGATATTGTCAATTCTTGCTCCGATTTCTGTTACTGACCCTGCTCCTGTTTCTGCTCCTGTTTGTGTATCAGCACTTACAACTTCCATGTTTTTGTTTCCATAAGTTATTCTATTTCCTGTTTCATCTGCTGGTCCTGTTGTATCTGACAATGTACCTTGTGCTACTTCTACGCGGATATTACCACTCCACTCTTTGTATGATTTTCCTGTTTGTCTTACTGCTTCTTCAAAATTTGATAAGGTTAGAACTTGTAACACATCTTTTGCGCCTGTTCTTGTATTATTTGTCTGTGTTGCCGTTCCTAATGATTTTGTAATAATATCAGTTACTTCTGTATTATCTACAAATACTTTGATGTCATTTACTGACAATGAACTTGTTACATCACTAATGTATTCATCACTTGCAACTTCTGTGTTTGTAGTTCCTCTTAATGTAATGTTTAGTTTTGGATTATTTGCATCTGTTTCATCTATCTGTGCTGTTTCTTTTATCCATTCTGTTCTGTATTTTGGATTGATGGTTCCGTTTGTAAATTCTATGTTTGTCGTTGAATCTGTGTTTAACTTAAAGTTTGTACTATCTTGATAAATAGCTTCTGGTGCTTGGATGACAATTTCTCCAGATTTACCTGTATTCGTAAACATATCTGAATTTGTTTCTGCTATATTAGTAAATGCTGGTCCTAAATCTAGGCTTGTCATTGCATTAGAACCTGTATTATAAAACATATAAGTCATATTTGTTACATTGCTTGTATTAAATTTATCTCCTAAATCTAAACGTTTTAAAGATTTTTCACCTGCAAATGAGAACATTTTCTCCATATCTATAACACTACTAGTATCAAATTTATCTCCCAAATCTAATTCCTGCATAGCTTGATTTCCAGTACCATTGAACATATTCTCCATATTAAATACATTACTAGTATCAAAATTATCTCCTAAATTTAAATTTATCATAGATTTATATCCTGTATACGCGAACATTTCATACATATCTGTTACATTACTTGTATCAAATTTGTCTCTTAAGTCTAAACTAGTCATTACATCAAATCCTGTAGACGTAAACATAGAGGTCATATCATTCACATTACTAGTGTCAAAGTTATCACCTAAATCTAAACTTGTCATAGCATTACTACCTGTACAATAAAACATACCACTCATATTTGTTACATTGCTTGTATCAAAATTATCTCCTAAATCTAAGCTTGTCATGGCTGTATATCCTGTATTATAAAACATACTACTCATATCAGTTACATTGCCAGTATTTAGTAACTCAATATTGGTTATTGTTTCTGTTGCTGTGCAATTAGACGAATGTCCTATATATGTAAACAAATAACTTGAATCGACATTTCCAAATATCTCATCATTACTTCCAATATATACTTTTACAGTTCCATT
>CALXEX010000002.1 GCA_944387445.1 uncultured Clostridia bacterium
ATTTCTTTCGAAATATTTTCCGCTTCGGTTTATTCTCTAAAGGATTTTATTGTTTACTTTTCAATGTACTTTTTCTTTGTTCCTCTTGCGGAACGAGTTGCATTATACTATACCTTGTTTTGTTTGTCAAGACTTTTTTTGACATTTTTTTATTTTTTTCATTTGGGCAAAATAAAAAACTAGTAATGCTCTTTTTTTGTCTTATTCTATTATGTATTATTATTACTAATTCTCTTGTTATTTTTTATTATTTTGTCTGTTGCAAGGTACTTATTTATAATAGCATTTTTATTTTTCTATGTCAATACTTTTTTTCGATTTTTTTTATGTTTTTTATGGAAAGTTTTGACATAAAATCTACAACATGATTTGTAGTAAAATTATATTAACATCTTTATTCATTTATGTCAATACATTTTTTAAATTTTTTTGAATTTTAATTTTTCTGGGTCACAATTCAGATCTCTGTACAAAAGGGGAAGGTATTCATAAATGATTTTAATTACGAATGCGATTGGAGATGTTTTAGAATTTGTTATATAATTTATTGAGGGATGTTCACGGTACTCACGTAGTGAGGGTCTGAGTGAAAGAGGCGCAATAAATTATGTTACAAATTCTTAAATATTGTATTGAGCCGAGTAATAAATCATTTATGAATACCTTCCCCTTTTGTACAGAGATCTAAACTGAACCTTCTGAATATTTTAACATAAGAATGAACCCTCCTTATTAAACTTTTTCCTAATAATTAGGGTTCACTTCAAAATACGCTACTTGGTACTTCTTTCTAATTATTTATTTCCATATAATCTTTCTAATACAATAATAAACATTGCATGACTCCAACCCAAACCAATTACCCAATTAGGTTTTAATGTATTGTTATCAACTTGTTCTCCAATAAAATAATGTTTTCCAACTGTCTTTACAACAAAATCAAATGTCTCTTTTGCTTTTTGTTTCTCTCCTGCATCTAAATAATATAAAGTCATCCATAAATTTGATATTGGCCATGGGTTTCCATTCATATAATGATCTTGTTCAAATCTTTGATATCCTCCTGTATAGGTTCGAATACTTAAATTCATTTTTTCAATTGTATTTAATATTCTTCTTTCTTTTGGTTCAAACATATGGAATGGTTCTACTGCACCTAACATACTAATATCCATTTTTTTATCTTCTGTATTTCTTAAATATGAATTTGTTTCTTTGTCATACATCTTTTCATTAATAAAGTTTTTAATTTCTGTTTGTAGATATTGTAATTCCTTTTCTGACTTCGCTATCTTTTCTTCTTTTAATCGATTATTATCAAATTCAGAAACATTTTTATCTAATACTCTATACATTTTCATAATACATTCAAAAGCAGAATAGATACTTGCTAAAGAATACAAATGAATTCCTTCGTGCATTTCCCAAATATCATAGCTTACATGTATCTTATCTTTATTAGAATAGAAACTATTTTCGATTTCTTCTTTTACAACATCTCCATCTTGATCTTTTATTTCAAGCCATTGTTTTACATATTTCTTTAGAAACTCTATTGCTTTTTCACACATTTTCAAATTGTCTTTTAAGAATTTTTCTGATTTTGTATATTGATAATGTTCATAGACACCATATACAACACTTGCTGTTTCATCTATTTGATATCCCCAACAAGGTGCTAGCTTTCCATCTGTGTAAAATCTCTGTTCCCACATACCATTTTTACTTTGTGTCATTTTGCAGAAGTTCTTATAAAACTTTTCTGTTTCTTTCTGCATATTTAAAATATCCATTGCCTTTGTAATAAATACAGCATCCCTTGGCCAGCAATATGCATATCTTCCACAATGATTAAAATATTCATCTACTTCTGGTGATGCAATAATTCCACCAGTCTCTTGGTTAGTTAATAATGGAAATAGCAAGATTGTACGTTTATAAATTTCAAATATTTTTTCTTCATAACTGTTTTGTGGTTCTTTTAAATTTAATCCATTATGTGCTTTTACATATTTTCTCCAATAGCTTCTTGTAGCAGTACATTCTTTATTTAAGTCTTTTCTTGTAATTCTGTCCATTTCATCTTCAATATCAGATATATTTTTATTTTCATCAACCATCATACAAATTTCAATTGTTTTCTTTTCATTAGGATGGATAACACCTATTTCGTAACTAATACTCGAATCTTTAGACATACCAATATAGTCTTTATCATATATTTCTGCTCGTTTAATTGTTTCTTTACTTCCATGAATTTGATGTTTGTTTACTTTGTAATCTTTTGCAAAGGTAGAAACCACAAAATCATGTGCATATTGAAACATTCCGTTGTCGATTACTTTACAACTAACATGGTTGTTTTCATCTGACAATAATTCTGCATGTATAAAAAATTCAATCTCTAAATCTATTTTACTTTCATTTATAAATGTATATTTCTTTAATAACACATTATCTTCTTTTATTAATGCACAATCTGTTTGAAGAATTGTTAAATTAAAATATGTATTCGTAACTTCTGTATTTAAAACATTCGTATCTGTATCATAATATTGTTTATATACATTATTGATATCATCATGTAAGTAAATTAAGTCAGAATTATTTACTTTTACACCTGTATGAAAAAAACTGATATATTGTCTATTTTCTCTTGAAGGAAAATAAAGCCTTTGTAATTCTCCTTTTGAAGTATATGTTGCGAGCATTTTTTTATTTCCTATGATTGCTTCATTTAAATATTTTTCTTCCATGATTTTCTCTCCAATCCTATTTTTCTACTATATTCAAAAAATCTTGTATAAATTTCTCGTTATAAACATCTATTTCTCCATAACTCATATTGGAAACTGTATAAAATTGATATTTGGGCAAAAATTCTTTTGGAGTTATTTCTTCTGTTACATTTTCTAATGAGTCTTCTTCTATGTTTTCTTCTTCATGATTAGCTTCTGAATATATATCATTTAATAAAGTTTTTAATTCTTTCACATCATTTTCTTCTAAACTTTTGTGAAATACTATCTTTGTTATATCTGTGGTAAAACCTAACTCCATATATACATTTACACTTTGTTGATATTTAGTTATTTCACCTTTTTCTAAGTCAATGCCATAATATATATTTTCATGCGAACCACCATCATTTTGCATTGTTGCAAATCTAGTATTTGTTATTACTAGATATTTATTAGGATTATCTAATCGAAATTCTATACAATATTCATAAATTTTATATCCAACAATAACCATTATCATCATCAATATTATGATAATGATAGCTATTATCATTTTTTTCATAAAATTCCCCTTTATTTTTTTATTTTGTAATTTCAAATATTTCCATATAATTTATTAAATTTTCTATCCTTCAATTACATTCAAGATTTGTTTTTCTAAATCTTTTATCTTTTCATTAATTCTAAAAATGTCTTCATCTCTCAAATTATCATCTTGTAAATCTTGATGAACATAAACTTCCATATCTTTTAATTCATCTTTTAATTTTGCTAATCTTTGTAGAACTTCTGACTTAATTGTTTTATCTACTCTTCTTTCTATCTTATGTGTCATAACAATTTCATCATTTAATTCATATGTTTCTCCAAATTCAGGAATAGTAACACCGATTTTTGTTTCTTCTTCTATCTTATCTGCTAATACATCTTGTGATTCTGGTTCCCCATGTACTAAAAAGATGTGTTTTGGTTTTTTGATATAAGAATAGATACAATTCATTAATAATTCTTGGTCAGCATGGCCAGAATATCCTTCTATATATTCTATTCTTGCATTTACCGCAATTTCTTCTCCAAATATTTTAACCGTTTTAGCTCCATTGACAATACTATACCCTAATGTTCCTGGTGCTTGATATCCAACAAAAAGAATCGTACTTTTTGGATTCCACAAATTATGTTTTAGGTGATGTTTTATTCTTCCTACTTCACACATACCACTTGCTGATATAATAATACTTGGTGTCTGATCTTCATTTAATGCTTTTGATTCATCTGCTGTTTTTGTAAATTTTAAGCCTGGAAATTCTAGTGGATTGTCCCCTCTCATAATTTCTTCTTTTGTTTCTTCATCAAATAATTCTGTATTTTCTCTAAATACTTCTGTAGCAGATATTGCTAAAGGACTATCTACATATACAGGTGCTTTCATGATGGTTTTATATTTTCTTCTAAATTCTTCATCATCACCATATTCATCTTTTAATTTATTAATTTCATATAAAATCTCCTGTGTTCTACCGACCGCAAAAGAAGGTATTACAACCGTTCCCCCATTATCTAATGTTTCTGATACAACATCTAAGAAGATTTCTGCCTTTTCATCGTTTCTCATATGAAGTCTACTTCCATAGGTAGATTCCATAACAAGAAAGTCTGTATCTTCTATCATGGTTGGAGGACTTAATAATGGAATATCATTATTTCCAATATCACCTGTAAATACAGTTTTGGTTACATTTTCTCCTTCTTTAACCCATACTTCTATAATACTAGAGCCTAACATATGTCCTGCATCATTAAATCTTACATGAATTTCTGGTGTTATTTCAATAATTTGGTCATATTGAACAGGTTCAAATATTTCCAAACATCTTACTGCATCTTCTGCTGTATAGATTGGTTCTATGGGTTCTTCGCCTTTTCTTTTTCTTTTCTTATTTTTCCATTCTACTTCTGTTTCTTGGATGTGTCCACTATCTGGTAACATCAATGCGCATAAATCACATGTTGCCTTATGGGCATATACTTTGTTTCTAAATCCTTCATTATATAATTTAGGAATTCTTCCTGAATGATCTATATGTGCATGTGTTAAAAGCATAAAGTCAATTTCTGAAGGATTAAATTCAAATTCTTGACTATTTTCCATTTCTTGTTCTGCTTTTCCTTGCCACATTCCACAGTCTACTAAAAATTTCTTTCCTGCGCCTTCTACTAAAAAATTAGAACCTGTTACTGTTCTGGTTGCTCCTAAAAATGTAATCTTCATAAAAACCTCCATTCGAGCAAATTCATGCTCTTGAAAACTTTAATTAAATACTTTTATTTTTTTATTTACTTTGATTTCTAAATCTTTTTTGTTAATATTCCCAAAGTCTTTTAGTTCTACTTTTTCTTCAAAAATTTCTTCATCAAACAATTGAAGATATACTTTGTCTTTTTCTTTGATTAATTTTATATATATATCTTCTAAACTAATCATCCTAATCATAAATATATTTTTGAATATTTCATCTTCTATTTCTTTATTTTTTGAAATCATGATTACGACTTTTAATTCTTGTGCTTTATCTAATAATAATCTCCTAGTTTCCGCTAATTCTTTTTGGATTCCTTTTACTGAACCGACATTCATTTCAGAATCAAATGGTAATAGATAATAATATCGAAATTCATATATACAATCCATCATTTCTGATTTTCCAGTGATTTCTTTAATTTTTAATTGATAACATCTTAAAAAGATTTTTTGTAGTTTTGCAAGTGTATCTTCTATTTCTTTGTCTAATTTTTTTACCTCAACAAGTTTTAGCAAATCATATTTTTGCTCTGTTTCTCTTTTATAAGAAACAAATTTCTTTGGATTTAATAATGTATTTAATTTTTCTAATTCTTCTAGTTTTTCTTCTCTTTCTTTTTTCATCACTTTTGATAGAACTCTAACACTAAATATTTTTTTCTTGAGTGGAAGTTGGTCATTTCGTTTCATATATTCTTCTTGTAATAATGTTTTATCATTTAATGTTTCATCTATTTTTTTGATTTCTTTGGTCAATTTTCTTTTTTGTTTTGAAATCATATCAATATATGTTTCTTTGTTGTCAAGTTTCTTAAGTATTTTTTCTACTTCTTTTTTTTCTTTTTCGAATTCTTCTGTTTCTTTTGGATAATATTTCAATTCTAATAAGACAGATAGTTTTTCTATTACTTTTAATATATCTTTTTGATTCTTTGCTCCATATTTTTCTTCTAATTTATTTGTTAACATTTCTATATAGTCGATAATAAATTCTTTATTTTTGATCCATTTTTCTAAAAATGATTGTCCTAATAAAATTCTTAAATTTTGATAAATAAGATTATAACTAATACTTTCAATTTCACTATAAATGGTTGTCCATGAATATCCATTAAAATCTCTTAATGGTTCAACTGTTTCTATATTGTTTCCTATATTGATTACATTCGATAATGTTTTCCATATAATTGGATAATCTTTTTTGATAATTTCATCTTTTTTACTAATTTTTGCTATACAATACAATAGTTTTCGTTCTATTGGATAACAAATAATTCTTTTCTTTTCTTTATCCACTAAGAATGTTCTATCCCCTAGAATATTTGTTTCTTTAGAATTCATCTTACATATAGTAATACTGTTACAATTTTTTTCTATCATGTTGATTAACATTTGAATATATGTCTCTTTATTCATAACATTTCGTTTTACTTTTTCATAGTCTTTGTAAGATGCTTCTATTTTATATAGTATACTAAGGAGAAGATTTTTTGCACTTTCGTCAAAAGACTTTTTTTCTAATACCATTTCTAGTTCATTGTTATAATCTTTTTTTACAATCTTATTTAAGAACTTTTCTTTTTTCTTTTGCATACTCTTCTCCTTTCGTATTTTCTATGTTTCCTTTTTTTGCTTTTTACTGCTATGCTTCTTGCTTAGCTTCTGTTCCCATCTTTAGTTCATTTAGTTTATCTAATGTCATTAATACTTCTCTTGGTTTACTTCCTTGATATCCAGAAATAACACCTCTTTCTTCCATTTGGTCAATAATTCTTCCTGCTCTTGCATATCCTACTTTAAATCTTCTTTGAATAAAAGATGTTGATGCTTGTCCTGTTTCTACTACTGTTTGAATAGCATCCATTAAAAATGGGTCTGTATCATCATCTGCTGATTGCTCTTGTGCCAATTCTTTATCTGATTTATTGCTATTTTCTATACTTTCCAAAATATCTTCACTATAAGTTGCTGTTCCATTTGATTTTACAAAATCTACAATTTTTTCTACTTCTTCATCTGATACAAATGCACCTTGCACTCTTGAAGGTTTTGGAGCTCCTGATGGGAAGAACAACATATCTCCTTTTCCTAGTAGTTTTTCTGCTCCAACAGTATCTAATATAGTTCTTGAGTCTACTTGTGAAGATACAGCAAAGGCAATTCTTGATGGAATATTTGCTTTGATTAATCCTGTGATAACATCTACAGATGGTCTTTGTGTTGCAATAACCAAATGCATTCCTGCCGCTCTTGCTTTTTGTGCTAATCTACAAATGGCTTCTTCTACATCTTTGGCAGCTACCATCATTAAATCAGCTAACTCATCTACAATGATAACGATTTGAGGAAGTTTTCCAATTCCTCCTTCTTTTTCAATTGCCTTATTATATCCTTTTAAGTCTCTTACACCTTTTGTGGCAAATTTGTTATATCGATCATCCATTTCTTGAACTGCCCACGCTAATGCACCTGCCGCTTTTTTAGGGTCAGTTACAACTGGTATTAATAGATGTGGTATTCCATTATAAACAGATAATTCTACAACTTTTGGGTCTACCATAACCAATTTTACTTCACTTGGTTTTGCATTATAAATGATACTGGTAATAATCGTATTAATACATACACTCTTACCAGATCCTGTTGAACCCGCAATTAGAACATGTGGCATTTTTGCAATATCTGCTAATTGTGTATTTCCTGCAACATCTTTTCCTAATGCAATCGTTAGTTTTGATTTATTTTCTTGAAATTCTTTACTTTCTAAAACTTCTCTTAAATGGACCGTTTCCTTTTCCTTATTTGGTACTTCTATACCAACTGCTTGTTTTCCTGGTATTGGTGCCTCAATTCTAATGGTTTCTGCTGCTAAATTTAATGCAATATCATCTGCTAAGTTAGCAATCTTACTAACACGAACACCTTCTGCTGGTTTTAATTCATATCTTGTAATGGCTGGCCCAACAGAAACATTTTCTACTTTTGCAGATACACCAAAACTATATAATGTTTTTTGTAATTTCGTTGCCGTATCTGTTAATGCTTTTGCGCCTCCTTTTAAAGTCTTTGCTTTTCCTTTGCTTAATAACTCAACTGGTGGATATTCATAATGTTCATCTTCTACTACCATTGCATGTTCTAGTTGAAGTACTTCTCTTTTCTTATCTTCTTTCTTTTCTTCTTCTTGTTTAAACAAATTGTTTTCTATAACGTCTGGTTGCATTTCTTTTTTGCTATCTCTTGTTAATGGTTCTAAATCATCATTTGAATGATCATATTTTTTTAGTCCTCTTGTATTTTCTGTTTCATCCAATATTCTGCCACCAAAATTAATTTTTATTTGGTTATCCATAAAGTCTTTTTCTTTCTCTGCTTTTGCATTTGCTATTTTCTCAGCTTTTATTCTAGCTTTTTCAGCCATTCTTTCTTCACGTTCTCTTTTTCTTCTTTCTTGTGCTGTTTCTTTCATGTCTTCTTTATGTCTTTCTTCTTTTTCTTCTAATCGTTCTTCTCTTTTATCTTCAATTTTTTCTACAAACATATTGATTAAATCAGACATATTAATGCCAAATGTAAATACTAAAAATACAACCGCAATACCGATACAAAGGATAACAGCTCCAATATCTCCTAATAATTTTGCTAATGGAACCGCTGCAACAGCTCCTATAGCACCTCCACCTTTGCTTTGTTCTCCTAAATAATATGCATCTTTTACAACTTCTGATAGCTCTTTACTCGATTGTAGTTCTCCACTAGAAATTTGAACCACACTAAATAATACAGACAAGCTGATAATAAAAATTGCGTATTGTATTAATTTAGAGGTCATCATATCTCTATCATCAGTAGCCAATTTAATTCCAATTGCAAATCCACCAATTGGAAGTACATATTGCATAATTCCAAAAATACCACCTAAAATTTCATGTAGTTTAATTCCTATAATTCCAGATTTTGTATATATCAAAACACCTAGTAGAATACTTAGCATGATGATAATTACGACTGCTAAATCTAATTTAGATGCTTTTTTCTTACTCTTTTTATATCTTCTTTTTTTTGCCATTTCTATCATCCTTTCTCCTCGTGCTGTTTTTCTGTGCAATGTAACCTCTCATTATGTTATAAATATTTATTTACACATGAACAAATCTTGCTTTGAGAGAACTTTATTTTAAATTTTTATATTTATTTAGTTCTTGAAAAGACGTAAAGATTTGTCGTCGCAAAAAATTACAAATCAATTTTTCTTTAACATAATGAAAGTCAGAAATCAAAAGTCTTAATTTCTCTTTGACTTCTGAATCTGACTTCTGATTACTATTTTAATTCTTTTCTACTATTTTGTATTGTTTTTATTGTATCTTGCAATGAAATTTCCATTAATTTTAATGCTTCTGACATATTCGTTTCAAGTTTTTCTAAAGTTTCTTTCATAATATCTTCTGTATTTCCTAATAGACTGTCCGCATATTCCTTTGTTCCTTTTGAAATTTCTCTTGACATTTCATTTGCTGTTTCTATAATTTCTGTTTTTTGATCATATGCTTTTCTTGTAATTTCATGTTCATCAATCATTGCAATAATTCTATTTTCAGCTTCTTTTACTATGCCATCTGCCTCTTTTTGTGCTTCTGCTAATATTCTTTGTCTTTCCTCTTTTATCCATTTTGCTTGTTTTAATTCATCTGGCAATTTTAAGCGAATTTCTTTTATCAAATCTAATATTTCTTCTTTATCTACAACACTTTTTGAAGAAAACGGTAAATTCCTACTTCTTTCTAACAAGTCCTCTAATGTTTCTAATAATGTAAAAATTTCCATGGTTTTGCCCCTTTCTACTATTATATCCTTTTTAAGAATATAAGATATGCTCGTCCATATTTTCGTATATCATTTACTTTACAATCTATATTTTGTAAATTTTCTATCAGCTTATTTTTATCATCTGTTTCTATGATAATACTTGCACTTTCTTTTAATAATTCTTTGTCCAATATTATTTTTATTGCTTCAATTGCAAAATTGGTTTTATATGGTGGATCTAAATAGATGATATCAAACTTATCACCACTCCTATTGGTCAAAACCTCTTTGAAATCTGCTTGATATAATTCGACATTTTCTGAGGTATGTGTTTTTTCTATATTTTTCTTGATAATTGCACAAGCTTCTTTTGATGTATCACATAGAATTGCTTTTTTAGCACCTCTACTGACTGCTTCTAGACCAATTGCCCCACTTCCAGAAAATAAATCTAAAAAAATGGAACCTGGAATTTCACTTTGAATGATATTAAATAATGATTCCTTTACTCTATCCAAAGTAGGTCTTGTGTTTTCACCTTCTAATGTATATAGTTTTGTTCCTCTCGCTTTTCCTGCTATAATCCTCATATTCAAACCTTTCCTTGCTATTATCATTTTAAACCTTTTTTATTTAAAGTCAATACTATTCATAGAAATGTAACATACATTTAATAGTTCTGTAATATATTCCCTGAATTGTAATATTTTTCTCGTATTTCCTACCTTTTTCTTTAGTTTTTATGCTTTTATAAAATCACCAAGATAGTTATATACAGTTATTCTCTATAATGCAAAAAGACTATCCATTAAATATAGATAGTCTTTCGTAAAATATATGTTAATCATCTTTATTAACATCTTTTAATAATTCTAGTTGAGAAATCAATAGTGATTCCATTTTTGCTTTATATATATCAAATTGTTTTTTTATATCATCTAATTCGTTCTTCTTTAATACGATTTGATTCTCTAATTCATCTGCTTGTTGTTTTGCTGAACTTTTTGCATCATTAATAATTTGATCAGCTTGTTGTTTTGCTACATTTTTAATATCCTCTGCAGTCGTTTGCGCCATAACCAAAGTATTTTGCAAAGTTGTTTCAATCGTTTTATAATGTTCTAAACTTTTATTTAATTCTTCTACTTGTGCTCTTAGTTCAGTTATTTCTTTATAATTTTTTTCATAATCAACTGTTAAGTCATCTAAAAAATCATCTACTTCTTCTACGTTATATCCATTCATCATCTGTTTAGAGAATTTTTTATTTTCGATATCTAATGGTGTAATCATATTTCCTCCTTATAAAAAGGCACAAAGACCCCTTATTATTCTATCCTAACTAATTACTAATTAATTAATTCCATTATTTTTTAACCATGAAACAGATAATTTACTTTTAATTTCTTCCCTAGCCATTTCATTTGTAATTTCATAGTTTGATGGTGCTACTAAGAAAATAGAATTTGATACTTTTTGAATATAACCATCTAAAGCATACACACCGCCACTAATAAAATCTACAATTCTTCTAGCTACATCTTTATTTACATATTCTAGATTAACGATAACAGATTTTCTTTCTTTTAGGAAACTACATATTTCATCTGATTGTTCAAAAGTTGTTGGTTGAGATATAACCATTTTTATTGCATTTGGTTGACCTTGTTGCATATTAACAACTTTATTATTATTTTTTCTTCCAAATATTTTTTTATCTTCTTCTTCCTCTTGTTCATTGTCATAATCGTAGATATCTTCATCCTCATACTCTTCAGGTTCAGCTGAATCCATTCCAAAAAGTCCCCAAACCTTGTCCATTAATGCTCCTGACATAAAAAAACCTCCTAATTTACTTCATTTGTATTCATTTGTACTAAGTATCTACTTTTTTTTCAATGTTGTCAATAGTTTTTCAAAATGTAATATTATTTTAATATTTTTGTAATATTATTGTAATATTATTCTTCTACTTTTGTTAAGTCTGGATTTATAATAACTTCGTCATATAAACTGACTTTTTTATAGGAAATAATTTCTTCATTTGAAAAACCTAATTCTTTTAATTCTTCTGTATCATAAGGTTCTACAATAGAATACTTTTCTCCTTCTCTTTTTACTTTTACCAGTAATTTGCTTAAATATCCCGCTCTATTCCTTACCACATATACTAAATCATTTTCTTTTACAATAGCTTGATTTGGAACTTTTAAACCAGTTTCACTCCACCAAATCAAATCAAATGAGATCTTTCTGTAGCTTATTAATTCTTCAACGCCTTTTTCTATCTTTAATATTAATACACGGTCATCATCATTTTGTAAGATGTATGTAATTTCTGCAGAAACCTCTGAACCGCTTGGCAATCTTACTCTTATTTTGTCTCCAACTTGTGCATTTTGTGCTTCTTCTGTATGACTAATTGTCGCTATATAACAATATGTATTATCAATAATTTTTCCACTTTCTTCACTTGTTGGTACAATTTTTCCTGTTTTTAAATCTAAATTTTCTAAGTATTCTTTTGTTAATGTTGAAAAACATTCTTCAGTTGGTTTTAGCACATCTTCTAATCCATCTACTTTGTAAGAAACCACTCCACTTTTGCTTGAGTTGATATATTCAGCTCCTGAATTCAACTCATTTTCATAATTTTTTCTTTCTTCAATTAATTCCTTCAAATAAGAACCTTGTGGGCTTAAATCTCCTGCAATATTTGCTTTTTTGGTGATTAATTCATTAATTTCTTTTTTATATTCTTCTAATTTTGTTGTATCATTAATCGTACTAATCTCCAATAATTTTTGATCTATTTGTGTTTCTAAAGATTTCATATCGCCTGTAAATAGATCTGTTTCATTAGCCATTGCTTCTTGTATCTTAGTATCTAATTCTGCAATCTTTTCCTTTAAGGATTCCTCGTTTTTTGTATAATATCGAAATACAGCTTCATTAACAGCAACCTTTTCCCCTTCTGATTTTATTTTTTCCATTCCATTTTTATAATTTTCACCTTGTATAACTACTTCATCTCTAATTACATAGCCAATATCCGTTTCCTCTGAATATAATGTTCCCTCTTCTAAAGTAAAAACATCTGTTGGTTGCTTAATTAATAAATATATTGTATAAAAAACATAGATGACTACCAAAATAATAGCAATATAAATAATAATTTTTTTATTAAATTTTTTTTTCGTCTTTGTGTTTTTATCTTCCCTTTGTTTTTCTTCCAAAATTTCTTTTTCTTGTTGATTCAATTTTATTATCATTCCTTTCTTCAAGGTGTTTTCATCTGTGGTTTTTAATTACACGAAAAAATCTGCTTTTATTTTGACCACATTTAGCTCTTTTTCAGCTACAACAAGGTTCTAGATATCTTGTAATATCACTTGTATATTATGTTCTATAGTATCTTCTGCATTTAACCAAATTGTTTGCTTGTTTTTTCTAAACCATGTCAATTGTCTTTTGGCATATCTTCTCGTTTCCATTTTTATTTTTTCAATCATTTCTTCTATTGTTACTTTTCCTTCTAAATATTCCACAACTTCTTTATACCCTAATCCCTGCATAGCAGTTGGAAATGTGTCATATTTTTTTAAAATTTGTTTTACCTCTTCTATCAACCCTTGTTCAATCATGATGTCTACTCTTTTATTGATTCTATCATATAATTTCTGTCTATCCCAATTTAATGCATACACTTTGTAATCATATTCTACTTCTTTTTTTCTAGACTCCATTTCTTGTTCTGTCTTTGTTTTTCCAGTAGCATGATAAATTTCTAATACACGCAATATTCTTTTTTTATCATTTTGACTGATTTTTTCCATTGCTTTTGCATCAATCTGTTTTGCTTTCTCATATAGTTCTTCTAATCCTTTTTCTTCTACTTCTTGTTCTAATTTTTGTCTATATGCTTCATCTAACTTGATATCTTGATATTCAATTTCATAAATCAAGCTGTCTAAATATAGTCCAGTTCCACCAACTACAATAGGCATTTTTCCCTTTTTTATAATTTCTTTTATGGCTTTTTTTGCATCTGATTTATAATCTGACACACTATATCGTTCTTCTGGTGACACATAACCAATCAGATAATGTTTAATTCCTTGCATTTCTTCAGGTGTGGGTTTCGCTGTTCCAATATTCATATCTTTATAAATTTGCATGGAATCACAAGATACAATTTCACCATTTATTTTTTTTGCTAATTCAATGGATAATGCTGTTTTTCCAGATGCTGTTGGTCCACATATTACAATCACTTTATTTTTCTGCATTTTGCACCTCGTTCTATATATTCATAATCCCTTCTTGTGTACTTTTATATTATATTTATCTACTTACAATTTTACTTTCTTGCAAATTTTCTTTCAATATCATATTTTGTCATCTTAATAGCTGTTGGTCTACCATGTGGGCAAGTAAATGGATTTGGTAAAGCTAATAGCTTATCCATTAAACTCTCTACTTCTTTTTCATCTAACGCCATATTTGCCTTTACTGCTGCCTTACATGCAACGGTTGCTATGAATTTTTCTTCTTTTTCTTGTTTTGCTGTTCTTGCTACTGTATTAATTTCGTCTAATGTTTCCAAAAATAGTTCTTTTGTATCTAGGTCAATACAAACAGTTGGAACACCAGTCAATTTGATGGTATTTTCTCCAAATTCTTCTAATGTAAATCCCGCTTTTCGAAACATCTCCATATTGTCTTTGGCAATATCCATTTCTTTATGTGTTAATGTAATGACATCTGGTAATAGTAACATTTGAGAATCTTTCGTTGATTCACTATAATAATTTTCTTTTACTTTCTCATACATAATTCTTTCATGTGCTGCATGTTGATCTAATATATACATTTCTTGCCCAATTTCTATAATAATATATGTCTTAAATACAATTCCAACAAATTTATATGCTGGTTTCTGATATTCTTCCATTCCTTCAAATACAGATACATTATCTTTCAAAAGATCAATTGCTTTTTCTTCTTTTTTCTCTTCTATGGTTTCTTCTTCATCTTGTATTGGTAATCTTCCAAATAATTTTGCATACATCTCGTTAAAATTATCTGATACCACTTTTGGATTATCATTTAATTTTTCCATTTTTTCTTTAATTTCTTTGAATTCTTGCTTGATTTCTGGATTTTCTATATTTTCAATAACTTCATTTGTATTATCCACTGTTTGTTCATCAGTTGTGGGTTCTTGATGATTTTCTACTGATGCATCTTCCTCATTGGTTTCTTGATGGTTTTCTGCTGGTGTATTTTCTGCATTTGTTTCTTGATGGTTTTCTGCTGATGTATTTTCTGCATTTGTTTCTTGACTCTCTTCTTGTTCTCCTTGGCCTTCTTTTTCTTTTTTTATGGTATATTCTTCCTTTTCTTCTTCAAGTGTTTCACCTGCTATATGGATATTGGTATTTTCTTCTGTTTGTTTTTCTCCATTCTCTTCACCTGATACACTAACCGTCTCTATGTTTTTTTCTTTTAGCTCTTTTTCTAGATTTTCTTTCATTTGTTTTAATTTTGCTAATATATCAGACGTATCAATTGGTTCTCCAATTTTTGTTTGGTTTTCCGCATTATTTTTTGCTCGATATACCTCTTCTATAATATTACCACTTGTTTGTTCAGAATTACTTTGTGTATCCTCAACCACATTTGTCTTAATTTTACTTTCTTCATCTGTATAGTTTTCAATTTGTTTTTCATTGTGTTTTCTAAAAGAGAATAATCCGCCAAGATTTTGTTTTTGTTGCTTTTCTTGTTTTAGATTTTTCAATCTTTCTTCAAATGTTAATTCTCTAGCTACTTCTGTATTGTTTTCATGTAATGCTTTTTCTGAGTTGGCTACTAATTCTGTTTTTAGCAAAGTATCTTTTATCGCATGATAAATTGCTTGGAATATTTTGCTTTCTTCTTCAAATCTAACTTCCAATTTTGCTGGATGCACATTTACATCTACTTTTGCTGGGTTCATTTCTATATTTAAAATAACAAACCCAAATTTTCCTATTGGAATTAATCCTTTATATGCTTGTTCTGTCGCTGCTGTTAATGTTTTATCTTTTATGTATCGTTTATTGACAAAAAATAATTGATTTGAACGATTAGATCGTGCAATTTCTGGCTTACCGACAACACCTGAAATGTGAATATCTTCATATGTATAAGAAACCTCACTAATTGCATTTGCAATATCTTTTCCATAAATACTATAAATGACACTTTTTATATCCCCATTACCATTTGTTTGAATAACCGTTTTTCCTGTATTAATCAATTTGATAGCAATGTTTGGATTTACTAATGCAATTCTTGTAATGACATCTTCAATATATCCTGATTCTGTATAATCTTTTTTTAAGAATTTATATCTAACTGGTGTATTAAAAAATAAGTTTCTAACTGTAATGGTTGTTCCTGTTTTACACCCCGCTTCTTCTTTTTCTAAAACATTTCCAGCTTCTACAACTACTCTGTAACCAATTTCCTGTTCTTGCGTTTTTGATACCATTTCTACATTGGCAATTGCTGCAATACTAGCTAATGCCTCACCTCTAAACCCCATGGATGTAACTGTATTTAAGTCATCTGCACTTCTTATTTTACTCGTTGCATGTCTCTCAAAAGCAATTTCTAAATCATCTTGCGAAATTCCTTTTCCATTATCACTTACTTTGATATAAGAAATTCCTCCATTTTTGATTTCCACTGTTATATTGGTTGCACCTGCATCGATTGAATTTTCTACCATTTCTTTTATAACAGAAGCTGGTCTTTCAATTACTTCACCAGCTGCAATTTTATTTATTGTTAAATCATCTAATAATACAATATTTCCCATTATTTCTTCTTCCTTTCTCAAGGTATAAAACTGGTTTAAAAAGTCAAACTTTTTTCACCTCTACCTCCCTCTTTAGTTAACGAATTACTTTGGTGCTATTATATCATTTTCTTTTTCTTTTTGTATAGGTTTTCATTAAAAATTTTAAAAAAGAGAAATTAGTGACAGAGTGATGTCACTAATTCCCCTTTTTATTCTACACTCTTTAAACTTCCTATCATATCTATTTTCTTTAGTGCAAAATAGGTAACAATATTTACAATAATAGAAAATACTAGTGTAATCAATGTTGCATAAAGATAACTAATTGGATGGATAACTTTTTCAAATCGCAAGATATTAATTTCGCAAGTTCCTAAAATATAGAAATTCAAGAAATATCCTGCCACTAATCCTAACACAATTCCTATAATTGTTAAAATTACGGTTTCTCTAGTCACATAATCATACACTTCTCTGTCATAAAATCCTAATACCTTTATTGTCGCTAATTCTCTAATTCTTTCCCCAATATTGATATTGGATAAAT
Source organism: uncultured Clostridia bacterium (assembly GCA_944387445.1). Taxonomy (GTDB): domain Bacteria; phylum Bacillota; class Clostridia; order TANB77; family CAG-508; genus CAG-269. The sequence goes on from CALXEX010000002.1 coordinate 17,250, forward strand.
TATACAATACAACAAATGCTAGTAATCCTGCAGATACAATCAAAACCACTACCACATAATTTAACGAGCTCATCGTATCATCTAATGTTTTCATGGTTGTTGTCGTTAAAGTAACTGTTAAGACTTCATTTTGAGCTACCATTTCTTGCATAACTGCCTCTTCTTGTTCTTCATTTAAGTTATTGTCTTGAATCAATAATACATTTGTATGATAGTTTTCTCCAAATACTTGTTGATATAATGCTTTTGACATATATACATAATGGCTAATATAGTTTTCTGTTATACCAACCACTTTTATTTCTTTTTCTATGTCGTCAGCTGTTGTTACTGTTATCATATCTCCAACTTTGGCATTAATTAATTCTGCCAATTTATCTGTTATAATAATACCTTCTTCTGATAATGTGAATGGTTCTTTTGTTTTCACATCTCTTAATTTTATCATTTTATCAATTTCTTGATTATCACTTGGAATAACAATTTGAACGGTTTCACTATTACCGTCTTTTCCGAGCTGTTCCAGATTCCATATATGTTTCTACAACTTCTTGTATGTCTTCTTTTTGTTTTAAGTTCTCTATATATGTATTTCTTTGTTCATCTGTCAATGCAGTTTTTAAACTAACTAACATATCATAATGACATATGTCCTCATATTGATTTGGTAGAATAGATGATATAGAATCTTTTAATCCAAATCCTGCCAATATTAAAGCTGTACATCCCATAATACCAATAATCGTCATTAAAAATCTCTTTTTGTATCTAAATATATTTCTGACAGTTACTTTATGTGAAAACTTTAATCGTTTCCAAATAAAACCTACTCTTTCCAGCAATACTCTTTTTCCATATTTTGGCGCTTTTGGTCTTAATAATGTTGCTGGTGTTTCTTTGACTTCTTTTAAGATCGTATATAAAGTTGCTCCTACAATACAAATATAAATCAATCCCAATCCCATTGAAGAATATTGATGATTAAATGACACAATAAATTCTGGTAAAGTGTACATCATTTCATACATATCCCATATAATTCTAGGTAATAGTTGGAATCCAATATTCATTCCAATTATACCACCAATAATACAAGCTAAACTAGAATAAATCAAATATTTTAGCATGACATGAAATTTATTATATCCTAATGCTTTCAATGTTCCTATTTCTTGTCTTTCTTCTTCTACCATTCTTGTCATAGAAGTTAAAGAAACTAATGCTGAAATTGCAAAAAATACAATTGGAAATACTATACTTAAATTTTCTATACTTTCTGTATCTTGGATATAACTGCTATATCCTGAATTTTGTTGTCTATCTAATATGTACCATTCCGCTTTTTCTATTTCTGACACCTTTTCTCTAGCGTCAATTAATTTTCCTTCTGCTTCTTGTATCTTCGTATTAAATTCTGCTCTTGCTGTTTCTAACTCTGCCTCTGCGTTTTCAATCTCTTGTTTAGAAGCTTCTAATTCTTTTTTTGCATTTGCAATTTGTGTATATGTTTTATTTTTGGTTTGTTCTAATGTTGCTTCTTGACTTTGAATTTGACTTCTCGCACTATCTATTTGTGCTTCTGCATTTTGCAATTCTTGTCTTCCACTTGCAATTTGATTATCAATTTCTGTAATTCCTGCTTGTACAGATTGTTTGTTGGTTTCATATACTTGTTTTGTAGCTTGCAATTGCGCAATTTCTTGATTGATTGTTGCAATTTCTTCTTCCGTTTCTACTGTTTCTAATTTGGCTTGTTTTTCAGCTATAGAATTATCTGTAATTTTAATGGCATTATTAATATTATCTAACGTGCTTTGCAAACCAGCCTTTTGTGTTTCTGCTTCTTCAAAACCTTTTTCAGCTTCAATTTTTTCATTATTTAGACGAAGTGCATTTTTTGCCACTTCTGTTTTAGCTGATTCTATTTGTGCTTCTGCACTCTTAAATTTTTGGTTTGCTGTACGTTCATTGTTATTAATTTCTGCTTCTCCAGATTCAATTTGTGCTTTTCCCTCATTGATTTTATTTTCTGCTTCTTGAAGCTCCGCTTCTCCATTTTGTTTTTCAGTATTAAATTCTTCTTCTGCCTTCGCAATTTCTGCATTTGCTTCATCTATCAATTCTTGGTATCTTGCATTTTCTCTTTCTTCTTTAATTTCTTCTATTTTATGTTTTGTTTCTTCTACATAATTTTCATATTTATGACTTCCTGTTTGATATTTGTCTCGATTTTGTAAAGTGATATAAATTTCTGTATATACATCTGAATTAACATTTTCTCGATTCACATAGATATAATAATCAATCACACCCGTTCCTAATTTTGTGTAACCTCTTTCTCTTGAAATATATAAAGGACTTTCTACCACACCTACAATTTTTAAGCTGGTATTTTTTAGATAATCTGTTTCTTTTCCTTCTGTTGTGGTTGTCTCATTTGTTCCTCCTATGGTTTCAGATGTATTCGTTTCATTTGTCTCTTCTATTGTTTCCTTTGTAGTAGTTTCATTTGTTTTCTCTGGTTCGATATCAATCGTATCACCAATTTTTTTACCTGTTTCTTCTAGAAAACTTTTTTCTACCACACATTCATCTGTATTTTCAGGCATATTTCCTTCTACTAAAACAGGTTGATTTACATCATCTACACATAAAATCTTTGAAACAATTTCTTTATCATTTGTTTTGATTAATCCATCTCTACTATATGTACCATATACATGTTCAACATTTTCTATGTTAGATAATGCCTCTATGTCACTATCTGTTAGGCCTAATGTCGACATGACCTCTATATCATATACATTCTGCTTTTTATAATATGTATCAATGGAATCTACCATATCTGGTGAAGATGCTCTTAAACCTGCAAAAAAACCTACACCTAATAAAGCCATGAGTAAAATAGAGATAAATCGTTTATAGGATTTCTTGATTTCTTTAAAAGTATCTTTTAGTAATGCCTTTTTTATTTTCACGCGCATCACCTCCAAAGTTCAGTTTTGTCCAGCTAGGGGCCATTGGCTCCAAACAGACCTGGTCCAAATGGTCCCCAACCAGAAACTACCATTCTATATTTTCTACTGGAATTGGATTTTGATTACTTTCAATGCTTTCTGCTGTTCCATTTTTAAATCTAATAATTTTATCTGCCATTGGCGCAATCGCTGCATTATGGGTTATGATAATAACTGTCATGTTTTCTTTTCTTGCTGTATCTTGCAATAATTTTAAAATTTGTTTTCCTGTTTTATAATCTAACGCCCCTGTTGGTTCATCACATAATAATAATTTTGGATTTTTCGCAATCGCTCTTGCAATCGCTACTCTTTGTTGCTCTCCACCTGACAATTGAGATGGAAAATTCTTTTTTCTATCAGCTAATCCCACTTTTTCCATAACTTCGTCTGGGCTTAACGAATCTTTACAAATTTGAGTTGCTAATTCTACATTTTCAATGGCTGTTAAATTTTGTACTAAGTTATAGAATTGAAATACAAATCCAATATCTTCTCTTCTATATTTAATTAGTTGTTTATTTTTTAATTTTGCCACATTTTTTCCATCCACAATCACATCTCCTGATGTGACACTATCCATACCTCCTAATATATTTAGAGCTGTTGTTTTTCCTGCTCCTGATGGTCCAACAACAACAACTAATTCTCCTTTTTCTATTGAGAAGTTGGTATTGTCTAATGCTTTTATCGTAATTTCTCCCATCTTATATTCTTTACAAACATTTTTGAATTCTATATATGCCATATGATCTCTCCCTTCTTTAAGAGATTTTGCTATTTTATTTGTTGTATAACGGTAATATCACGTCTATCTTTTAATAACATATTTGTACAAAAAAATTATGACATTTTTTCTAATGACATTATATCATATCATAATGAAAAGTAGAAGAAAATTTTTCCATTTTATTTGTGAATTTTGAGTGAACTTTAAGATTAATTCACACTACATATTCAATTGTGTTATCTTTAAAATATTTATGCATTTCCTCTAGCAAAAATTGTTTTCCTTCTTCTCTTAAGTCTGATTTATACATATATTTTCCCTTTCCTCTTCCCTGCATTTTTTCCTTGTCATAAATTTGAATCGCATTGGGAAATGCTTCTTCATTAATTTTGGTATGGACAAAACTATATGTCATAAAAATAATTTCAAAAAATACTTGTTTCTTTGCTTTCTTAGACAATTTACTATCTAATTCTATAATTAATTCTTTATATAAAGCTTTCCAATTTTCTACCATAATCACAGGTGCAATTAAAATTCCCACTTTATATCCTGCTTCACTTAGCTTATTAATGGCTTCAATTCTTTCTTCTAATCTAGAAGTTCCAAATTCGACACGATTAATAATTTCTTTAGGATTTACACTCATTCTAATAATCACTTTTCCTCTATGGTCTAAATCTAATATATCATCTACCATAGAAAATTTCGTTGGTAATGTTAAAAATCCTTTTTTCGTATTTTTAAAATTTTCAATTGTCCAAACCAGATTATTCGTAATTGTATTTTCTAATATCAAATCACTATTACTGCCAATTTCAAAAGTTAATGCTTTTTCTGAAGTTTCACTTGTCTTGATAATCTTCTCTAACATCTTTTCTCGATTTACAAACAAACGTAAATACGCACATTTATTATAATTACACACTAAATAACAATACATACAACCAGCTGTACAACCTGAAGATGTATAAGGTACTAAAAAATCTGAAGTTTTATGATTCGGAACAAATTTATGTGTTTTTCTAACACCAATAATTAAGTTTCGTTTCATATCCATAAATTCTTTATTGGATTTTTTTCTCATCTCTTCTATATTATTATGATTTTCTATTTCTATCTTTGGAACCTCTTTATATTTTTCCATTAGTTCTTTTCCTAATGGATAATTTATAATATCTTTTTCAAAATAAATCGCCTTCGGTTTAAACATCTAAATTCTCCTTTCACGTTTTAGTTTAACCAAAAAATACTTTTCTAATCGATGAAAATTGGGGACGTGTCAAAATGGACAAAAAATGGACAAAAGGGACAGGACTATTTTTCAAGTCCTGTCCCTTTTGTCCATTTTTTGTCCATTTTGACACGTCCCTAACGTTCATATGTTACATATTCATATGTAAAATCATTTTCTTCATCTTCTGGTCCTTTTTCTCTGCTAATCTCTTTCCATTTTGTTTCATCAATTCTTGGAAAAAAAGCATCTCCGTCAAAGTCTTTATGAATTTCTGTTACATACATTTTTTGCACATATGGCATTAATAAATTATAGATAATCGCACCACCTATGACAAAGGCTTCTTCTTTATTTTCTATATATTCTTGTATTTGTAACATGGAATGTACCACTTCTACATTTTCATCATCTACTTTAAAATCTGGATTTTGTGTGAATACAATATGTTTTCTATTTGGTAGTACTCTTCCTAAAGATTCAAACGTTTTTCTTCCCATAATAATGGTATGTCCTGTTGTTAATGTTTTAAATCTTTTTAAATCATCTGATAAATGCCATAATAATTGATTATTTTTTCCGATGGCATTATTTTTTGCTTTTGCTACTATGATACTCAACATGTTAATTTATAATCCTTTCTTTATTTCAAACTTTTCTTGTATATAAAAATCTTCAATTTCGTTATGCGTGCTTTTCTTTATATAGCGACTGGTATTTTACCAATTTTCACATCTTTATTATAATCATACCCCTCTACCTCAAAATCTTCTACTTTAAATTCATAGAAATCTTTTGTTGGATTTTTGATAATTAGTTTTGGTGTTACATCCATTGGCTCTGCTTCTAATAATTTTTCAACAAGTGGTATATGTCTATCATAAATATGGCAATCTCCTATGTTATGGGTCAATGTTCCTACTTCTAGTCCAGATACTTGTGCAAACATATATTGTAAAGTAGCATATTGCATTAAATTCCAACCATTTGCTGTTAACATATCTTGTGAACGTTGATTTAATATCAAATGCAATTTTCCTTCCTTTACTAACCATTGTGTTCCATAAGCACATGGTTCTAATTCCATATCTTTTAATTCTTCATGATTAAATAAATTTGTCATAATTCTTCTGCTTGATTGATCATGCTTTAATAAATATAAAACATAATCTACTTGATCCATAACTTTTATACCTTCTTTTGTTTTGAATTCATATTTTTTCCCTAATTGATATCCATATGCTTTTCCAATAGTTCCTTCTTCGTTTGCCCATTGGTCCCAAATATGAGAATGTAAATCACTAATTTTATTAGATTTTTTTTGCCATATCCATAAAATTTCATCTATTGCATTTTTTACTGTCTTTGTATTATTTCTTAAAGTGATCATTGGAAATTCTTTTCCTACATCATATTTATTTTGAACACCTACAATTGAAAAATAATTGGCTTCTTCTCCATCATCCCATCTTGTTCTTACATTAGTTCCTTTTGATGAATACCCGTTTTTTATAATTTCTTTGCAAGTTTTTATAAATTGTTCATCTGCTTGTGTCATTTTCAATTCCTCCTATTACTTTGTTTTTTTCAATATATCAAACTTTATATTTTTTTACAAGTTCTTTTACTAATAATTTGTATAAGTTTCACAATAAAAAAGAAGGGAAAAACAAAGATCAATTTCTTGTTTTAAACATCTAAAAAATTTAGATACCTACGTAATAACAATTTATTTTTATATAAACTTTAGAAATTTCTTAATATCATCATAAACATAAAACGAACCAATCACAAAAGAAACATACTCTGTTTTTTCTTTGCAAAATTGTATTGCTTTTGCTAATTCCATTTCATACATTTCTATCTTATCATTTATTTGTTTTGCATATTCAAGCATTAAATGATTATCTGTGTATCTATTTTTATCATTTCCATTTGTAAAAACATATACACTATCCTCTTCTAAAATATCTTCTAATATCTTTTGATAGTCTTTTGATTTTAACACTGATATCACATAAATCTTTTTTGCTTTTTTATAAAATATATCTATTGTTTCTTTAAGATTTTCTATTGCTTGTTCATTATGCCCGCCATCAAATATGATTGTTGGATTTTCGTATATTGTTTCAAATCTACCTTTATGAATAACTGTCCTTAGCCCACTTCTAATTGTTTCTTCTTTGATGATATATCCATTTTCCTTTAGTATGTCACAACATTCCAACACTAAACTAGCATTTTGAACTTGCCTTTTTCCTTTTAAATTGATTTGCACATTTTGATATTGTTTATAGTCAAATACTTCATATTCATTTTCTATTCTTACATTTTCTATTTCTGTTTTTGCTATCATATGTAATATATTTTGTTTTTCTTGACAAGTTTTAATAATGATTTTATCTATTTCCGGTTTCTGCATCATATATACTGTTTCAGAATTTTTTTTGATAATTCCCGCTTTTTGTTTAGCAATATCTTCTAGTGTATTTCCCAAAACTTGCATATGGTCATATCCAATAGCTGTAATGACAGAAATCATTGGATGAACAATATTTGTACTGTCATATAAACCACCTAATCCTACTTCCATTAAAACAATATCTACTTTTTCTTTATAAAAATATACAAGTGCAAGAATTGTAAAAAATTCAAAAAAACTAATTTCTAAATTTTCTTTTTGAATAACAGGGATTATTTTTTCATATATTTCCTGTATCTCTTCATCTTTAATATTTTTTCCATTTATGCTGATTCTTTCATTGTAGCAAACCAAATGTGGTGAAATGAATTTTCCAACCTTTAAACCACTTTTACTTAAAATATTATTTAGCATTTCTATAAAGCTTCCTTTTCCATTGGTTCCTGTTACATGAATTATTTTTAACTGATTTTGTAGATTTCCTAATAAATTCATTATTTTTTTCATTTTTTTAACAGACTGGTCATCTGCTTTTCCGTTTGACAATTTTTTTATATATTCTTGTACCTTCATTTTCCTGTTCCCTTCTCAAACTATTAAATTGCAAAAGAATTGTACTTTCACGCATCCCATTTCGGAACATATTCTTCTTCATGTTCTCCTAGTTCTTGCATATATCCATTTTGAATATCTAACTGATATACATATTCTTCTATTTCTTGGTACTCTTCTTTTGTCAATTTTCTATTTAAATCTTTCATATCTTTTGCTTTATATGTAGGAAAATATTGTGCCATAATATCAATATATACCTGTTCATCCATATTCTCTTTCAGCCATTTTAAGATTTTCTTACTATTTTCTATATGATTTGGTAATACTAAATGTCTTATCATAACCCCCTTTTCTATCATACCATTATGATTAAATTTAGGACTTCCTACTTGTCTATACATTTCTTGTATGGCTTTTGTTGCAATTTCAAAATAATTGTCTACTTTAGAATATTTTTTACCCAGTTCATTATCATAATATTTTAAATCTGGCAAATATACATCGACATATCCTTCCAATAGCTTTAGTGTATCAATATTTTCATATCCATTTGTGTTATAAATAATTGGTATGGTTAATCCGTTTTTCTTTGCAATTTTTATTGCTTCTATAATTTGAGGTGCATAAGTAGTCGGTGTTACTAAATTTATATTTTCTGCACGTCTGTCTTGCTGTTTTATCAATATTTTTGCTAATTCTTCTATGCTAATTTCTCTTCCTTTTCCCTGTTGACTAATTTCATAGTTTTGACAATATACACAATTTAAATTACAATTCGAAAAAAACACAGTTCCTGATCCGTGTTTTCCGCTTATACAAGGTTCTTCAAAATGATGTAATGAATATAACGCAATTTTTACTTTATCTGTACTTTTACATCTACCTACTTCATTTTTTGTTCGATTCACGCCACATTTATGTGGGCAAATCTCACATTTGGCTAAATCCATGATTTTCCCTCAATTCTTATTTTTATTTATATAATTGAATATGATAAATAATAAAATTTATCATATTCAATTGTTGTTTTTCTTAAACATTCTTCACACTTGTTACATGTAAATTTCCATCTTCATCTACTTTTAAATTTACTTCTTTTTTTGTAAACCTGTCGATATGATCTTTTACAAATTGTTGTATATTAGTTTCAGAATCTGTACTTTTCACTTCTCCAATAATTTCATCATTTAGGCTTTCTATTTGAATATTGTATTCTGCATCATCTGTTTCATATCCTTGTGAATAATCTTCTAAATATTCCACAATTTGAACTATATATCCATCATCTTGTTTTTGTATTTTGTCTAATAAAAATACATCTTCTTGATTATCTAATCCACTTCCAATAGCATAGTAGATACCCGTTTCCTCATCATATCCCATATATTCATACCCGTCTTTTGGAAATTCTTTTTGTAACTCGTCACCAAATATCTCTTTTGTCTTATCCTGCAATTGTTCATATGATAATTCATATTCTTCTAAATTCTTCTTAACCACTTCCCATAGCCACACTTCTGGTGCATGATTAATATTATCAAATACAGGTAATGCTTCTCCTGTAATTTCTCTCCACATATATATTTTTTGTAAATAGGTTTCAATTTTGTTAATCTCTTCAACCGATACTTCTGTATTCTGATGATTCGTTATTCTAGTTTGTTTATATATATACATTCCTACAAATATGATGAATAATATAATAATAATGACAATCAACTTTTTCATTAGCATCCTTCTTTCAAATTTCTTTAATGCAATTTTATATATTTTAACATATTTTATCTATTTTTTTATATTTTTTTAAACTTATGACAGGTTTCGACACATTTCTACTATTCCCTTTGTTATAATTAGTCTTGTTAACTAAAGAAAAGGGGGTAAATCCATGAATGTTGTAAAGTTACATGATAAAGATAGTAGGGTAGTTGGAAATGTTACTGGTCAAATTACAATTTCTATTTACAATGGTGAATTTAAAGGACATCCAAATTTTTTAATTCAAGCAGATCATTCCGTTTCTGAGATTGCTGATATTATTGAAGATGTTTTGTATTCTTATTAAGGCACATTTATTGTGTCCTTTTTTATATTATTAGAAATTTTTTCCTTCTCTTTTATCATTTGTTTCTTTTGATATAGTATTCTCCAATAAATATATTCTTCCTTTTTTCTTTATAAGTAATATTATGCAAATAATTCCTGTTACAACTGTAATAATATTTGCAACTTTCATAACCATTGTTTTTTCGTAAGTTAATATATATGTTCCACTTTCTTGAATGGTTGCTTGTAAAAATCCATTATCACTTTCTGTTAATTCTATGTTTTTTCCATTGACTTCTAATTGATATCCCATATAATAAATTCTTGGTAATTCAATTGTCATAGTATCTGAAGTATTTACTTCAAATGTTAAATCCGGCACATCATCTAAAATTTTTGTCATTTCTCCAGTACCTCTTTGTATAATAATATCTCTGTTTCTATTGTTAAAATATTCTAAACTATTTAAAGTTTTTTCTGGCAGATATTCTTTTTCATTTCCCATACCTGCTACAGTATTAATATGACTAATATCTATTTTAGGTCTTTTAGCATGATCTATATAAATATATGTTTCTAATACGGTTAAAACCAATAACAAACAACTAACAAATTTAAAATATTTTTTATTTTCAATTTGTTTCAAACATACACCTGTTATCAAAATCGCCCCAAATGTAATATAGATTACCAATCTCCAAGGAAATTGTAATGTTTGCAATATATCTGGTATATAATACCAAGGAAATACATCTGTTACCATTATCGTTGCTAGAAATGTAAAGGCTACTAAGAACACCCATATTTTGTGTTTCCATAATTTTTTCTTTATAATGAAGAACAAACTTATAAAGAATAAAATGGTTACAAATAATTGAAGATTATATCTTATAGAATGAAAACCAGTTTCTCGAAAAAAGGTAAATAATTCCTTTATTGAAATTGCACTATATTTTAATTCACCCTTTCCTATCATATAATATGGCATAAATATTCCATAACTTCCTTTTAATTTTATCTCTAACATTGGCATCCAAAAAGAAGCTGTTAGCAAAAGTGTTAATCCAGAAGCCAATACCAAATATAGTATATTTTTCTTTGTAAATATTTGTTTAAAATATATAACAAAAAATGTAAATACAAGCATTAATGTAAAATAAATTGTCATAACTAGATGTGAATAAATCGCTAATGTATATCCTCCTACAAAACAAATAAAAAATAGTTTGTATCTTTTTTCAATTAGGTATAGCAATCCTATGACAATTAAAGGAATTGCTACAGGAATAAACATTTCCGAAAAAGCATCTCTTACAAAGATTTCTGCTAAATGATAGGGTGCTGACATATAAAATAGAGATAATAACATTGCTACTTTTTTGCTTTTAAAAATTTTCTTTCCTAACAGATAAACAGTCACTCCTGATGCAAAAATTGTTAACCATTGTGTGATACGCATTCCAACAGCAACATTACCAACGTGAAAAACACTTAATAATTTTGTAATATAGGCTGAAATTAAATGTGGAATTGGTGGATAAAAAAATCTGGTTCCATATCCAAAATCTTTTGCTATATATTTTAAAGGTTCTTGTACGGTTAAATTATCCCAAGATAATTGATCTATAATAGCTGTTATATTTGCTAAATGAAAATCTGTATCATGTCCTTGTATATATCCATTATGCACATCTGACATCATAATAATGATACTAAAAATAAAAATTGCTAATATATATTTATGTTTCATTTTCTCACCTTTTATTTCTTCTTACATGTTTCATTATATTACATTCCTATTCTTTTCGCAATATTTACTCTATTTTAAATTGATGTTCCTATTTTTTCTCATCATATGCATTCAAATTTTTATATAGATTTCTATATTTTTATTGCAATATCATATAAATTCATATAAAATCTTTTAGGGGGATTTATTTTATGAATGGTAATCAAAATATGGATATAAAAAATGAAGAACATATTCAAGAAGTTTATATAGATCAGGCTATTTTTTTCTTAAAATTTTATATAGGCATTTCTCTATTTAGTATAATTACTTACCTAATCGCTCTTGAATATAACGCTTTTGATTTTGGATTTATTTTTGAAGTTATTTCATTTGTTTTTGTGATACTTTCCATGGATAAATTAAAAAAACATAAGTTACAATCAGCAAAAAAATGTATTATTATTGCTATGATTCCTATAGGTTGGCTAATTATATATGACTTTATTAACTTACTAGCAAATCTAGATGAGGTTATAACAAATATTACTAAGTACTATACTACTAGGGATAAATATTATTATTCTTTAATGCCTTATCTTATTGATGTAACACTAATTATATTGATTGGGTTATTATATAAGTCCTATTCATCTGTTACCCAAGTTAATAAAACTACAAAATCAGATAATTATACAGACACCTTTTATAATAAATTATAATCAAAACATAACTTTACTATATATGAATTGAATACATCTTCTATATACTAAAAAAATAGTTATCTATTTTAAAGTTAAATAGATAACTATCTTTTTTAAAATTTTATATTTTCTTCTTCATCAAATAATACAGCATCATCTTTATGCAATTCTTCCTTTTTATCTTCCATATTTGCTAATCTATGTGCTAGATAAAATACGATGCATATAGTACTAACATATATGGCTATATATAATATTGTTTTTACTTTAAAATTTGTATAAGCATTAACACTTTCTTCAATATATGCTTCTTTATCATCTAAATATTTTATTCCAGATAATCCAACCGTTACTCTTTTTGAATTTGTATTTCCTTGTTCATAGGTTTCATAAAAATCTCCAAATGTTTCTTTCGTATATTGACTATCTAAATATATTTTTAATCCTAAATGAATAAAAACAATTAATAATGATATGATTCCCACTAATTTTAACCCTTTTATAATTGTTTCTTTTTGTTTGGATAATATTGTAATCAATGTAGCTAAGATAACTGTTGCAAGAATACTAATCAATTGAAAGTTTAAAAATGTTTCTTTTGTTTCTGCTATTGGGTCGTCAAATGTAACTTGATAAGCAAACAGATATACTGCAACTGCTATTAGAATGATAAGAATTACTGATATGAGTTCCATTGCAATAAATGTTTTATCATAATATATGATAAAATATCTACGTCTTCCCCAATAATGTGAATAATGTGGTGCACTATATCCACCATTTCCATTATCTTTTCCTATATCAATATTAGGAACTTCTCCTCTATTTCTAAACATACCCCTTTTTCTCCTTTTATGATTACTTTAAAATAATGGTATCATATAACTTTCTGTATTGCAATGTTTCTTTATTGTTTTTTATTTCAATTGGCTTTCTATTTTTTGTCGTTTTTTAACTTTTATTAAATATTTACTCGATATTTTTCAGTTCTTTTTCCTAAATTAATCGTACTTTTATTTGTAATTTCTATTTTAGGAATTAAATACATTTTTTGCTCTGCATCTAATACAAATATATAATCTACATTTGTATTTACTATTGTTTTATATTCCTTTCCTTTTGTTCCACCACAACTTTTCAAAGCTACTTGATATACATTATTTCTTGTTTTACAGCCTGTTGCTTTTACTTGTACTGTGTATAATTTATTACATTTTTCTATTACCAAATCATAATCTTGTGTATCATTTAAAGGTATGGATACTGTATATCCTTTGGTTGTAAAATATGCTACTGCCATTCCTAAACCTGAATTTCCTTTTTCTTTATTAGTACCAAAATTCATAGCTTCTCCTTTCAAAACATTTGTTTGTTAATTTATGTAAAATAAAATACAAGTTTCCTTGTATTTCATGGTGGGCAGGGAAGGATTCGAACCTTCGTACTCAAATGAGAACAGATTTCTTACTACTATAGTTTTCACTACCATAATCAAAATATCATGTTTGTAGTCTGGACTTTCTCTTTATCTTTTTCAAGATACCAGGTATAAAGTCTCTACACTCGGAAATTTCTTTCCTAGCTCGGGATTGTCATCAGCCTAACTGTTAAGAGTTCCCCGAATTAGCCCGGTGTTCATCATATAATCACTTATATGAGCTGCAAGTTTAGGTTTTGATTAACCAAAGACCACAGTCTGCCGCCTTTAGCCACTCGGCCACCTACCCATATATTTATTTTAATGGTGCTCCCTCAAGGATTCGAACCTTGGACCCACCGGTTATGAGCCGGTTGCTCTGACCAACTGAGCTAAGGGAGCGTTTATAACGCTTTTTCCTCAACGCAAGATACAGTATAAACTATTTTTATGTAGTTGTCAAGACATTTTTCCAAATTCCTATAATTTTTAAGTCACAATGTAAGTTTCAGTATACTCACGAAAGGAGCTAGTTTTCATCCTAACTCCTTTTCATTTACTTCTTTCTAATTATCTGAACCTTTACCTTCTGGTAATGCTGGATATTGTATAACAATTCTAATTTTTGATATGTATCGAATAGCTCTAACAATTTTACTATTTTTAATTCTTTGCCATAAACTTGGTTTTGCCTCAAAAGTTACTTCTTGTTCATATTGTTGTTGCTCAACATTTACTTGCTCTTTTTGTTTTGTTTTTTGTTTTACTTTTTGTTTTGCTATCTTCTCTACTTTTTGCTCTTCTTGTACTTGTTCTACTACTGGTTCTACTTCTTCTGCTGGTGCTGGAATAGATTTTAATGCATCTGCCACTTCAATTCCTATGTAACTTAATGCTTTTGATCTATCTTCTATTCTTTCCATATCAATTTCTATATGCAAATTAGATTCAAGATTTGTTACTCTAGCATTTAATAACTTCATAGCGTCTTGATAATTTTGAGATTTCTTTCCTTTACATTTTCCAACAATGTTTAATGTATCAATAATGTCTTCTGGAAATTCGTCTTCTGCCTCTTTTACTTGATCTTTCCAATTTTTTTCTTTATTATCTACAATCTCAATTAGTTCTTTTAGTCTTCCTGATAAAGCTATGTTTTCTTCTCTTTGTCTTATTAATTCTTCAATTTTCTTTGT
The DNA here is from genome assembly GCA_944387445.1 of uncultured Clostridia bacterium. Classification (GTDB taxonomy): domain Bacteria; phylum Bacillota; class Clostridia; order TANB77; family CAG-508; genus CAG-269. The sequence goes on from CALXEX010000002.1 coordinate 32,300, forward strand.
ATTTTCTTCAAATTGATTTGTTGCATATTCAACCAATCCATATGCAGCTTTATAAACACTTGCAGGAAAATTCTTCTTTTTTGGATATTCAATTAAATATGCTTTTATAGACTCTATTAAATCTTTAAAATAAGAATCATCCTCTAATTGTACAATTTGTTTTTTACTGTTTGGATTGATAAGTTTATGTACTTTATCTATATTTGATAATATTTTCTCCTCAGTGATAACCATTCTCACATTTACTATGCCAGATCTAGACATGTAAATTCCCTCCTTTTATCTTAAGCATATGATTTTATACATTTATAATTATACATTAACCTACAAAAAACTACAATACCAACGGAAGATTTTTTTTTTAAGTTTTTGTTACAAAAGTGTTACATTTTTGTAACATTTTTGTTTTTCTTTATATTCTTAGGGCAGAACGACATTCTAAAATCCAAAGGGCTTAACTTTTTGTAGGGTTCATTTTTTTCTACGGGAAGAATTGCTTTTCCTATACATTCGCTAATGTATAAACCATTTTTTCTCTATCAAAAAAATATAACGCAAAAATGTCCCTTGGAAAACGTTCCCAACTGGACATTTTATTTTTTATAGTACTGTTTTTATTTCTTCAAATCTTTTTACTTTTTGTGTTGTTGTTTTGATTAGTTCTTTATTCGTTACACTAATCACCCTTACATATTTATATGCTGGCATTGTTTTGTTAACTTTCTTAACTTCTTGCCAAATTTTTTCCTGTAATTCTTTTGGATCTTTTGTTCCATATATTTCTTCAACTGTTTCATCATCATATACAATTTTTGCACATATTTTATAGTCACCATCATCTTCTGGCTTTCCATAAACAAATGATTCTTTTACACCTTCGATTTTATTGATTAGTGCTTCTATTTCTTCTGGATATATATTTTTTCCATTTTTTAAGACAATAACAAATTTCTTTCTTCCTGAAATAAAGATAAAATCATCTTTGTCTATTCTTGCTAGGTCTCCTGTATGTAACCAACCATCTTCTGTTATTGTTTCTTTTGTTGCTTCTTCATTGTTATAATATCCGAGCATAACAGATGGACCTTTTACCATCAATTCTCCAATTCCTTCTTCATTAGGATCTTCAATTTTTACATCTAAACTTGGAAATGCTTTTCCAATAGATCCTAGTCTTTGATACTTATCATCTTCTACAGAGATAACTGGTGAGCTTTCTGTTAATCCATACCCTTGGTATAATGTAAACCCTAACTCATTAAATCCTTTTTCTGTTTCTGGATCAAGTGCAGCTCCTCCTGCTACAAATATTCTTATGTTTCCACCTAATGTATCATGAATTTCTTTAAATAATTTTTTTCTAATATCGATTCCAAATTTTAATAAGAATTGGCTAATTTTAATTCCTTTTTGTACAGTTTTCAATTTACCTTTTTTCTCAATTGTTTTCATTACCTTTTTATACATTGCTTCAAACAAAATTGGAACAGAAACCATGACACTTGCTTTATATTCTTTTAAGTTATCTGCAATATGTCTAATACCTTCACAAAATGCAATTGAAGAACCTCTTGATAATGGATATAAAAATCCAGTTGTACATTCAAATGTATGATGTAATGGTAAAAAAGATAAAAATCTATCTGTATCATAAATCCTTAAAACAGATGTAATATCCATTATGTTTGCACATATATTTTTATGTGACAACATAACTGCTTTTGACATAGCAGTTGTTCCTGATGTAAATAACATAATAGACATTTTTTCTGGGTCAATCTTTGCATCTAAAAAATCTCTATTTCCTGCCTCTAACAATTCTTTTCCTTGTTTAATTAATTCATGCTCTGAATATACACCATTTTCTTCTTTTTCTAAATCCATAGAAATGAAATATTTTACTTTTGTATGATTTTCTTGTTTCATTTTATTCATAACATCATTGTATTTTTCAGAATACACAATTGCTTCTACTTCTGAACGAATCATTAAACTTTCTATTTCGTTTTCTGGTAAAGATTTATCTAGTGGAACAATAACACCCGTTCCATTTACAACAGCTAGATAAACAATTCCCCATTCATATCTATTTTCTGATATAACCGCAACTCTCTTGTCTTTTAAACCCATATTTACAAATTTTGTTCCTAAAGCTTTTACATCATCTCTAAATTCTTTATGGGTAATTTCTCTAAATTTTCCTTCTTCTTCTGTTTTAAATACATAGGCTGGTCTGTCTCCATAAAGTTCACCAGATTTTTCTAACATATCTCTTAAATCTGTAAATTTCATAAATTCATGTATTGGCTCTCTCATATGTTTACCCCTCTCTTTTTTTATCCTAGATTGGAAACATTTAATGTTTCGTCATTATTTTTTCTTCAATCCTTCAATAACTGTATTTTCAAACTCTTTATACAATTTCATAATATCAATTTCATTTTCGTTTCTTAATTTATATACCAATGTCGAACAGATTAATCCATAGATTTCTGATGCAATTACTTTTGGATTTCCCTCTTTAATTTGCTTTTTATCGATTCCTTCCTTTACAATTTCTTCAATTTTTTTAATATAATCATAAACATGATTTTTGCATTTTTGATTTCTTGCTTCATTTCCCCAAAATTGACTTAACAAAATTGTTATTAAATCTTCATATTTCATAACAATTTTTATTTGGATTAAAACAATTGCTTTTAACTTGTCTATATAATTATCATATTTTGCTGTTTTGATATCAATACTATTTTGCAATAGTTTCATACCTTCTTCAATTAAAAAATTAAAAATTTCTTCTTTACTTGAAAAATGATAATACAAAGTTCCTTTTGCTACACCAACCGTTGCTGTAATCTCTTCAATACTGGTGGCATCATATCCTTTTTCAGCAAATAATTTCATTGATGTTTCAAAAATTTTTCTTTTTGTTTTATTCATTTTCTAAACATCCTTTCAACACGATATATCAATAGCTATATTATATATGTAAACATAGAATATTGCAATATTTTTTTGAGGTTTTATACCACTTGTTCAAACATTTCATTTTTGATATCCCCTGTATAAGTTGTTATCATTTATAAATCACCTGTTACGAATGTGATTGGAAAGCATACTAGAAAATTTTATTTAAAATAAATGAAGGAACCCGAATCCTTTTGGGGAGTGTCATTTATTTTAAATTAGATTTTCTGTATGCTTGTATTAAGCCGAGTAACAGGTAATTTATAAATGATAACAACTTGTACAGGGGCTAAGCAAAATCAATCTATCTTATTATACAAATGGCACAAAAAATAAGTATTCCCATGAAAACATTGCATAGCAATGCATAATTCACACTTTTAATTCCAACATCATTTAATCGATCAAAATGATGTACTATATTATCTATTTCATCTTGTGAAGATATTTTTTTATTTTCCATATATGCTTTTGCTAGAAATCTTGCTTTTATCATAGCATCATTTTCTAAGTAACTTCTTATAAAATAATAAACACATCCTCCAATGATTAAAATTGATAAAAATACCATTTCATGTGAAAGTAGATGACATAGTTTTAAAATAGAAATGATAATAAAATATAGTATGTAGATATTAGAATATATAAAATTAAATAATAATAGCTTTCTATCTTGAATTGAATGTAAACATTCATGTGCAATGGTTTGTATTCTTGTATAACTATTTTTTACATCCGCTATCATAATTTTGTTTGAGATAGCTATGTATAAAGAATTTGTTGCATTTTTGTCTTCTTCTATGGTAACAGTTTCATTTTTTAACATTTTTAAATATTCCTTACACATATCTATATTGACTGGATATTTTTCTGCCAATTCATCTAATGCTTCATCTTTAGCAATTGCTTCTATTTGTTTTTTACTACTACCAACCAATATTCTTAATAAAACCATCATAAAAATTAAAAAAATAATGATTACTCCAAATTCCATCTTTTATCTTCCTTTCTCTATCTGAAATAAGATAAACATATCCTATCTTAATAAACTCATTTAAATACAGTATAAAGCTAATATATATAAGATTTATAAATTCTTATATATATTAGCTTTGACTAATCATACATATATTAACTTATTGCATAACATCTCTTACTGCTTCACCAATAATTTTATTGATATCTGCTAATACAATATTAAATTTCATTTCTGCATTAAAATATTTTTTAGCATCATCGATTTGTATTAATTCTGCATATAGGTCTTTCATTTTATTTGTTTTTTCGACATCTTCTTTTCCAGTTTGCATTTGTGTTAATTGTGCGTCATATCTTGCAACTTCAAATTCACCTATTTTCTTTTTTAGGTCAGGATTTAAAGCCAATGCTTCTCTTGCCATTTTATAATTTACATATTCTTCAGATTGTCGTATTTCACTTGCTAATTGATTTGCTGTATCATATACATTCATTATTTTCACATCCTTTCTTTATTCATTTACTGTATTGGTTGTTTCAATAATATCTTCTGTTCCTTCGATTTCTACATCCGCGCTTGTTGGGCAAATATTTACAAATGTATTTCCATCATTTACTTGGATTTCATTTCCATTCATATCTTGGTAAATGGTTTTTTCATCTCTAGCATTTTTTATACATTGAATCTGAATCGCTCTTCCGTTTGTAATATAATATCCATCAAAAGTTCCTATATTTTTTAAACCTTGTCTACCTTTGTTTTCTGAGTCTGATAAAGTATAATTATTGCAGAAAGTAATAATGATATTTTTCGTTGTTACAGGTTCTTCTGTATCCCAATCTGTTTGTTCTTCTCCTCTTGCATATCTTACATATACTTGCTTTTCTTTATCATATTCATAAGTTACTGTTTGTAAATCCGAATGTGGTATTGTAATGGTATCCGCTACTTGCCCATCTTCTAAATTCACTTCATCTGTTACATAATGTAATACACTTTCTTCTGTCGAAGTTGTTCTATAATTTTTACTTTTTGCTGATTCTAATAATTTTTCTGTACTTGTTACAGCATTATGTGGTGCATATTTATCTTTTACTCTCCAGAAAGTTGTTCCATCTTCTGCTATACCATTAATATCATCTATATCGTATTTTTTGATATCACTTTGTGCTTGTGGACTTTGTCCAAAATGTACATATATTGCATCATTTTCCATTGCATAATCTATAAAATAATGTCTGGCACTTCTTACTGGTCCTATTTTGTCTAAATCGACACCTTTGAATAATGCCATTAATCTAGTTTCTCCACCTTCTACAATAATTTCATATACCATATATGCTTGATTCAAACCAGCTTGTGGCCAAGCATCACTATGATTATCAATCATAACAGCAAATGGTCTATCATTCCCACTAAATATTTGTACTTTCTTTTCTTCTTCTACTGCTACCTGTTCATTATTTTCTTCACCAGAGATGGTTTCTGTATCATTTTTATCTTGCATAATCTTATATGCTAATATCACACCTGCCACAATGATTAATAGAACTAAAATTACGATTAACAGTTTAACGCCACCTTTTTCTTTTCCCATTTGTTCCTTACATTCCTTTCTTAATAAACAAATCCAGTTGAAAAAGTTTCAATTTTTCAACTGTATTCCTTCTTGTATTTTTTTATCTTAATATATTTAATGCTTTCAATATCTTTTCTTCTTTTGCTCTCATCTCTTTTTTATCTTCCTCTTGGATATGGTCATACCCCATCAAATGATAAAATCCATGTACTAGCATATAGCTTAGTTCTCTTTCAAAACTATGCCCATATTCTTTTGCTTGTTCTTCCACTTTTGGTATAGAAATAACAATATCACCTAATACATCTTCACAAAAGAAATCGTTTTCTTGTATTTTTTTATCTAATTCTTCTTTTTCAAACATAGGAAAAGAAAGCACATCTGTTGGCTTATCTATATTCCTATATTCTTTATTAATACTTTGTATATTTTCAGGATTTGTGAAAGTAACTGTAATATATAATTTTGAATCTTGTAATCCTTCTTCTTCAAAACATTTATCAAAAACTTTTTCTACAATTGTTTCATAATGATTTTCTTTAATATCTTTATATATAATTTCATATTTATCCATTTAAGCTACTTCCTTTAATTTTTTCGTATATTTTCCTTCTGATGTATATGCATTTTTCAATTCTTTCATAGCACCATAGTCAATTAATTTTCTTTTATAATAGGTAATTAATCTGCTATAATCTGTCTTTGTATTACCTTCTCTTATTTTTTTCATATCATTTTTTATAAATAAGATTTCTTTTTGTCTTACATATTCAATAAAATTGCTTTCTTTTAATTTGCATACTTCTTTATATTGATTCCAAAAAGCTTTAAATTCTTCTCTTTCTTTTGCGTTCTCCCAATAAACTTTTGTAGATAATAACTTCACATGATAATCTTCAAATAAATTCATTAACATACCATATGCCTTTTCTCTTTTGGTAGCTATTTTTGTGTCTTGAACAAGAATTCTTGCATCTTTTAAAAGTTTTTCATAACATTGTATAGCAACAATTAATGGCAAACTATGTGTAAACAATTTTCTACTAATACTTAATAGCAAAACATTTTTCTCAATATTATCCTTTGTATCTAATTTTCCAACTGTAAAGGTCTCATAATTTTCGTATTCTTTGATAACATCTTTAGCAACTTTGTCATCTCCGATTCTTATTTTTAATGATAAAATATTTTGTATATAATCTTCCAATGTATAGAATATTTTTGTATATATCCATTCTTTTGAAGCTTCATAAGTATTTGTCGTATCTGCTAATTTGATAGAATAATTCTTTAGAATGCCTTTATACAAGGTATCCATTTTTGAAACATAAAATTGATTATATCTTTCAATTAATTTTTCTTTTCCAGATAGTTGAACCCCATCATTATCTAATTCTAATAAATATTTTTGTTTTCTATGTTTATATTCTACAAATTCATTTTCTTTCAAGCTAGTTACTTCATAATATTTAGATAATGCTTCTTTTTCAAATTCTGAAGCAGTATCATTTTTTACTTTTTTATAGATGGAATCCATTACATATTTGTCTAAAGATTCTAAATAAGCTTCATAAGCCGTATCATATTTTTTTTCGGTTTCTTTTTGATCATAATTTTCATCATTATTTTGATATGCTTCAAATGCTTTTAATAAACTATTTCTTTTAATAGAAATTAGCATTCCATTAATTCCAATTTTAGTTGGTATTAACATTTTTGTTAATGTCTTTGTGATTTTATTAAAAAATGTTTTATCTGTTCCTGTGATTCTCAAACTTTTTTCTTCCATTTATATCATCCCTTCAAAACACAATTTTTTCATTTGTCCCTATATTTTCTAGCACTTCGTATGTCACATAAACATCGATACTATTCTCATGTTCATATGTATTTATATTTTTATTGACAATATTTTCTTTGTTCTCTATTTTTCTTTCCAATTCTTCTTCTATTTGTTGTATCCCTAAGTTTTTAGCTTCTTCTACAGAATATATTTTTTTCTCTTCCTCATATTCTTGATAAGTCGTTTTTATAACAGAAATTGGTAAATACAAATTAGAAAACAACCTTATTTTATTTTCAATTTCTATTGTATCATAAAATTTAAATTTTGAAACCCCTTTCGAAAAATTTATTTCAAAATTATTAATTTTTATTCCAAAATGATTTTCAGAATTTCCTGTATGCCTTCTTTCCGTAGTTGTATATTCAATTGTCTTATGTTCTGTATACCAAACCTTTGCTTCTATTTCTCCTTTAGCATGTACATATCGAATGCCTGTATATTTTCCCTCCATCCATCCATTAATTAATACATCACCAACACTTACTGTATCTCCTACTTTTACATTAGCCGTTCCATCTTGTGCATTTATTTTGGTAATCACGCCATTTTTATTTGAAATAATATTACAATATTCATCCTCATTAACAATTTCTGGTTTTTTTTCAGCTTTTACTAATCTAACTATGGCATTTGTTCCTTTTAATTCAATTCCCATCCATGCAATATCATCTCTTTCTAATCTTACCTTATTAATAATTTCTTTTGCATTAATATCATTTTTTGATTTTCCAATTGTTAATCCTGCTTCTTGAATATCTTCCATAATATTTTCAATTTCCAGTCCATTTTCTTCTATAATTTCAATATTCCATACAAAATGAGAGCTAGAAAAAATGACTAGAAAAATTAATATTAAGAACAAAGCAAATATTTTTCTTTTCTTATATCTATTAAGAAAAAATGGTAACCCTCTTTTTGCTTTTATTTTTACTTTGCATTGGGTCTTTTTAGCAATTTTACAAATTTCTTTAAAGTTTTTTATCTCTACATTTAATGCTAACTGTATATCATTACTTTTCTTTATATTCCACATCATATAATTTCGATTTCTACAAATATTAATAAATCTTTCAATGTAATAACCTTCTACAACAATTCTCACATAGCCATATATGTAATTTATCATTTTTTTAATAATCATGTACTTCTCCTCTAATCTGTTATTCGCTCAAAATCAAAACTTTCAATTTTTCCTGTAACACGTATATCATCATTTGTCATCGTTTCTAAATTTAGATTATATCCATTAATACTAATAAGTCCTTTATAAGTACTAATTCTGATAAAAAATTCTTCATATTCTAAAATTCCCTTATAATTTTCTATAATCATTTCATCAAACCCTATCAAAGAAATTTTAGGAACATCTGAATATACCTCTTCTGGAATTTCTAATAGTTTATTTAATTTACGCATTCTATTCTTTTTCATCCTTATTATCTGTCCTTTCTGATGATTTTGGGGACAGAACAAAAATCACCCAAAATCATCACTTTTCAAATTCATCTAATGATTTGAATTCATATCCCATATTTTTTGCTTCTTTTATAATACTATCTAGAATATTCGTATTGGTTTTTGAATTACCATGTAACAACATAATTTCCCCATTATGAAGATTATTTAATATTTTTTCTTTTGCTTTTTCTTCGTTTGGTTGTTTATCTTCATTCCAATCTTCATAAGCAAATGACCACATAACCGTTTTATAACCTAATGAATTTGTTACTTGTATAGATTTTTCACTAAATTCTCCTTTTGGTGGTCTTATATATTTCATCTCATATCCAAATTTTTCATATACACTTTGGTGTAAATCCATTACTTCTTTTTTGATTTCTTCTTCTGTTAGACTTGGCATACTTTTATGATTTACTGTATGATTTCCTATGATATGACCTTCATCAATCATTTGCTTTACCAATTCTTCTTGTGTATTGATATAATGTGCTGTTAGAAAAAAAGTAGCTTTTACATTATTTTCTTTTAAGATTTCTAAAATTTGACTCGTATAACCTGCTTCATAGCCTTCGTCAAATGTCAAATAAATTGCTTTTGATTCACTATTTCCTAAAGCAATTCCATTATTTTCTTCTAGTACTTTTCTATTCTCAATCCCCAAATCTGGTTGTTCATGATTATCATTTCTTTTTATTCCCCATTCTATTTTTTTCGTGTGAACAGATTCTGCATTTGTATTGATAAGCTTACCTTGCTGAATTTGTATAGTTGTCAATGAGATAACAGCTACCAATAATACCATTATTGCTAACTTTTTTATTCGCTTTTCTTTTATCATATTATGCATTTCCTCCTCTTGATTTCTTTTGTTTAATTTTATGAATCATATTTTAAATTATTCCTTCACTATAAACATCTGTTATAAATCAGGAAAATCGGACAAAATTTTATTTCTGGTTACATACAAAAAAAGAGATACTAATTTCTTAATATCTCTAATTTTATATTTACTTTTACTTACAATAATAATTGTCACTAACATTGTACTCTTTTATTTCTGCAATAAATTATTTTGTTCTAAGTACATCATTAATTTGTAGAAATGTTTATCCCTACTCTTTACAAATATCTTTTGTGTATCTTGCATATTGATTTCAATTTTGTCGCCAGATAAACCTGTTCGACTATATCTATGATACCATTTTACATCTACTATATCACTTACACTATAATCAAAAACTTGTCCTTGTTCATTTTTATATTTTATTTGATTACCATTAATGGATAATTCAAAATTTATAATTCTATTATAATGATGATGTAAAAATAAAAAAAGAAAGATTATAATAATCATAACAATAGCTATTATATTTGAAATTAATTCTGATATTGGAAATAATCTTGAAACAGCTAATATTACTAAAAATGGTATACTTTCAAAAAGTAAATTAAGAAAATTTTTAGCATGACAGTTAATATTATCTATTTTCCCTATTTTTTCTACATCTTCTATATCATAAAATGAAATTTTATTTTCTCTTTTCATAGAATTTATTTTCTCCCTTTACAACAACTTGCTAGCTATCTGATACATTCTAAATAGTCAATCTTCTTCCCTTCTGCTTTTGCATATTCAATTTCATTTTTAGTACTTTCTCCAATATATCCACCAACATTAATTACATAAATTTCATCAGACATATCTATTTTTTGCTTATGCATTTCATCTAACATTTTCTTAGTTTTTTCGTCTATATCCTCTTTTTTTATATTATTAAAAAAATTAGGTGTTAAAACAATATTTCCATCTAATGTAAGTTTTTCTTGAACTCTCATAAATTCATCTTTAAATTTGATTGAGCCACATAGAGCTATTATTTTATATTCATGCATCAATTTTAACTACTCACTTTCTTTTTTATTAGTTCATTATAAAAGGCAGGAAAGAGATACAGAAGGTATCTCCTAAACACATAGAAAAACAAGTTTTCTAGTCCTCTACATTCAGTAAGATAATACAGAGAAAATACAGAGTTCCCACTTCGGTATATTGTTAGTTTTCAATATATTTCATTAATACTTCTTGTACTAACAATAGAATTTCACTTCATCATCACCATATTTTTCTCTCCATTTTGAAACGATTTTTAAATAATATAATGGTACTATCTCAAGTAATCTATTTAATTCTCTTTCGGGAATGCGTCCATTATTATTAGCTAAAATACAACCTCCTGCTTTTGTAAGCCATACTTTTGTTGAATTTGGTGTTGGCTTTCCTTTTGAAATATGAATAGGTTCACTATTTTCATTTGACCAAAAATAAATTTTATATCCGCATTATTTCTAAAATACTAGGCAAATTTAAGTCCCCCTTCTCTTGCATATTTAAAGAATAAATGAGCACCTTTTTCTACTGTTTCTCTAAATTCTTTTATCTCTTCTTCGCTGTAATTTCCATCTTGCTCTACTATCTCATAACTTGGAAGTTCAAAAACCACAGTATCAAAACCATTTTCTGTTGGTCTTTCAAAAGAAACTCTTATATATTCTTCTCCATTATCTTTTTTTCTAATATCTGAGAAAACGACTAATGTTTCATCAGGATATTTAGCAAATTCATACACCATTACTGTCACTCTCCATTCTTTCTAACTTTATTATTAATTAATCAAATTTATTTAAAATGCTTGTCCTCTATTTTATAAAAATTAGTTTTTTCTTATATACTACTATTAGTATAGCATAATTTTCCTAAAATTACTATATTTTGGTATCACTTAAAAATTTTTATTTTATTGAATTTTAAAGTGTCATTTAAAGTGTCATTAAAGTGCCAATTTTTAATGTCATTATCAATATTGCTCTAAATAGGCTATATTTTACCTCTAAAAAAGAGATACTATTGTTCGTATAGTATCTTTTTATTTACTATATATGAGTAATTAACCTCATACTTTATAGCTGTATCAACTTAAATAAGCTTTTCTACTATATAAGGTAATTCTTTGAATGTATTAATGTAATATTTTGCATTTAAATTCTTCCCAAATCCATATTTTGCTTGTATAAATGGTATTTTAGCTAAATCTGAAGCTTCCATGTCTTTTTGGGTATCTCCTACATATACAGCTTTATCTAATTTATAATCATCTATTATCTTTTTTATTGCATCAGCCTTTGAAATTCCAAGTTCGCTAGCAGCAATATAATCTTTAAAATAATTATTTAACTTAGCTGATGTTAAAAACGCTTCAATATACTCACTTTTTGATGTATTGCTAACAATAAATAGTTCATATTTTTTTCTCAAACTTTCTAGAGTTTCTTTTAAATTTGGATATATATTACCTCCATATTCTTTTAGATTTTTTATATTTAAAATTTCAATTTCATCTAATAAACTTAAAGATTGATTCAATTCAAGATATGGAAAATATAACTGTGCTACTTCAAATTTATTTAGTCCAAATACTGCACAGATTGTTTCCATAGATATTTCTTTTAATTTATGTTTTTTCGCAATTTTATTTGCACTTTCAAACGTTGAATTTTTCACTTCCCATAACGTTCCATCTAAATCAAATAATATTCCATTTTTCTTCATAATTTTCACCTTTCTTATTATTTTTCTGCTAATATTTTACCTCTTACCTTCATCACCAATGTTAATTAGTTCTTTATATAAGTATGAATAACAATTTATTGCTGATTTTTTTAATTCTGTCTCATTTATAAAGTCTTTGCATACACATACTATTTTTTCCATTTTATCTACTTTTTATTAGCATATCATAAATTATTTAACAAGTTGGTATTTCTCCCTTATCAAACAATATATATACAGTTTAGCATAAATCCAATAAAAATACTATGCTTTTTTTAATTAAAATTTCTTTGTACAAGATGGATATAACACAATTTATTTCACTAACATTATTTAGTCATATTACCCCTTCTCCTTACTAGAAAAATTTGCAACGATAGTATTGACAAGATGATTATTTTAGAATATATTGTTGTTACTGCTGGAAAAATAAGGTAATTATTTTTTTGTTGTCGAAACTTATCATTTCACTTAATTAAAGGGGGATACGATTATATGTTAAATTTTGTAATTTGTGATGATAATGTAAATATTTTAGATAGATTAGAAAAACTTTTAGAAACTATATTTGTAAAAAATAATCTTGATGGTCAAGTATCCTTTAAATTTAATAAATTTGAAGATTTATTGGCATGTTTTGACAATGAAAATCAAATTGATGTGTTATTATTAGATATTAATTTAAAAGCTCAGAAAACAGGTTTAGATTTAGCAGAAGAAATTAGAAAGAAAGATAAAAATGTTTATTTAATATTTACAACTGGTCATTTAGAATATGCTATGATGGCTTATAAATACAAAACTTTTGATTATCTAGCAAAACCAATTACTTATGAAAGATTAGAAGACACCGTTAAAAGACTTTTTGATGATATTTATGGATTACCAAAGAAATATATTAAAATTGATAATAAAGATACACTTGTTGATGAAACGCAAATTCAATATATTAAAAGAGATGGTATGAAATTAAATTTTCATACCTCTTCTCGTGATTATGAATCTTATAGTTCTTTTAATAAAATTCAAGATAAATTACCAGATAATTTTGTAAGATGTCACAAATCCTATATCGTTAATTTAGATAATATTAAAAATGTGGATCCTGTTGCTTTAACTGTGTATTTTGATAATGATACATTTTGTAGCATTGGACCTAAATATAAAAAAGAATTTATGGAGGTTATAAAAAATCATGGAATTATTGAATAATATATGGAATGCGTTAACAATGCCTAATGAATATTTAATAAGTATACTTTCTATACCATTTACAATAATCGAAACTGCTTTACTCATGTTTCTTTTTATATCTATTCTAGATATTAAATCTAATTTAAGAAACAAAATATTATATATTTCTGTAATCAGTATCATTAGTATCTTGAGTAATTTTCTACTTACAAGTCCCTTCAATTTAATAATTAACTATACTTTTATGATTATCTTTATACACTTGTTTTTCAAAACAAATATATTTAAAACCATAATAGCTTTTATTATTCCAATCATAATTTTTGCATTAATAGGTATGTTTATAATGAATCCTTATCTATCTATAACAAATATTTCTTTTAATTCTTTATCAACAGTACCTTTATATAGAATAACCTATGTCTTTTTACAATACATGATTGCTTTTGCAATTTATATATTTTTCAAGAAGAAACACCTTTCTTTAAAAATCTTTGATGAAATTGACAAAAAGAATAAAAAGATAATTTATGCTAATTTACTATTTGGTATATTTACTCTTTTAATAGAAGCAATTATTACCGTTTATTATATAGATAATCTTCCATTAATTATAACCTTTTTAAGTTTCTTATCTATGTTGGCATATTTTTCAATAAGTATTTATAGCTTAACAAGAGTCATGAAATTAGCTTCTACAACACAAAAATTACAAAATGCGGAAGAATATAATAAAACATTAAGTATCTTACATGATAATGTAAGAGGTTTCAAACATGATTTTGATAATATTGTAACAACCATTGGTGGATATGTAAAAACAAATGATATGGAAGGATTGAAAAAATATTATGTGCAACTTGAAGATGATTGTCAAAAAGTAAACAATTTATATGTTTTAAATCCTAAACTAATAAATAATCCTGGCGTTTACAATTTACTAACCACTAAATACCATGAAGCTGAAGAAAAAGGTATAAAAGTGAATATGTCTCTTTTACTAGATTTAAGTAAACTAAATATGAAAATATATGACTTTACTAGAATTTTAGGTATTCTTTTAGATAATGCAATTGATGCCAGTAACGAATGTGAAGAAAAAGTAATAAATATTATTTTTAGGGATGATGCTAAAAATCATAGACAACTCATTGTTGTAGAAAATACATATGCAGATAAAAATGTTGATACTGAAAAAATATTCAATAAAGGTGTTACTGGAAAAGATAATCATACTGGATTAGGTTTATGGGAAGTTAGAAAAATTTTAAATAAAAATAAAAACTTAGATTTATTTACTACAAAAAATGAAAAATACTTTTCTCAACAAATTGAAATATATTATTAAAAAAATAGATATGAATTAAATCATATCTATTTTTTTGTGCAACGCTATTTTCTTATTGAATAGAAAAAACAGCTTTCAAAAGCTGTCTTATATTGGATTGTAAATATATATAACTTTTTAAGTTATATATGGATAGGCAAAAATAATTTTTCGTCCTATTTTTGCCAAGTAACTAATCTTTTTTTATCATGCTTTCTGGCATTTTAGGTTGATGTAATACCCATGCAACAAAACATGATGTATTTGTTACTTTAGCATATTTTTCTGCTACTTTAGATAAAAATTTGAACATAATAGATTCCCCCTTATTATATATTTTTAAAAACATACCGGTATATGTTTTTTAAACATTTTTAAACTGAAGCATCACCATATACTTCATATCCATATTTATTTTTTGTTAATCTATATGCCAATTTTGTAATAGTTAATGTTTGTAAAAGATTTCCAAATAACAATATATTAGAAAATACATTATCTTGAATAAGCAAAGCACCTATAAGACCTATTGTAAATGCAATATAAGCTATCATTTGTTTCTTTTTTCTATCTTTTTTGGATAATATCGGAACATTTTCTGTATCTGCAGGTGCATAAAGTTTTATCATAATCATTCCAAATATCCAACTTATTCCTATTAAAACGTATTTTGTCATATTTCCTAGTATAATATGTTGTGAAAGAAGTACAATTCCGCAATAAAAAACAGTTGTTCCGATTATACATCCTAAATGTGTTTTTAAATGAAATCCTCCTGATGCTCCTCTATATGGTATTAATACGATAAACATAAATAATACTTCTTTTAACATTCCCAGAATATATGCGATTATAAATAATAAGAAAATTTTAGGTATTTCTCCTACGATATTTTGTAATCCATAATTGATTACCTCTGCTCTCTCATCATCTATTTCTGGCATTTCTTTTCTGATTCTTTTAGTCAAGAATGTGCAGATTGTATCTATCATTTTCTTCACCTCTTCTTGCTAATTTGATTGTAGCACTCTTATGATTTTTAAAAGTATTTTATTTTGTAAAACGTTCATTTTCTTTTGCAAAAAATTCTTTCTATTTGTTTTATAAAAAAATTTGCAAGAAAATAAAAAATAACTTTCTAAATATATAAAGTTACTGACTGAAAACTATGTTTTATATAACAAAAAATATAGTCAAACTTTTCGTTCAACTATATTCTTACATTATATTTTCTCATCTCGTAATATACACCATGTTCCAATCGGTTCTGGTAAATCTTTAAACTCTAACGTTTCTTTGGTGATAGGATGTTCAATTGTTAATTTGTAAGCCCATAAGGCAATTTGTTTTCCCTTTCCTCTAGTTCCATATTTTTGGTCTCCAAATATACTATGTCCAAAATGTGCTAATTGTACTCGAATTTGATGATGCCTTCCTGTATGTAAATTTATCTTCACTAAAGATAAATCTTTTACTTCATTGTATTTTAAAACCTCATAATCCAATTTTGCTTCTTTCGCATTTTTCTTTTCTTTATTCACTACTTTACTTATATTATGCCTTTCGTCTTTATATAAATAATCTATTAATGTTCCTTTGGATCTATCAAATTTCCCATCAACAACTGCTAAATATTCTTTTTTAAAGATTTTTTCTCTTACCTGATTACTTAATCTTGAAGCCGACTTTGATGTTTTTGCAAATATCATAACTCCGCCAACAGGTCTATCCAGTCTATGCACTAATCCCAAATACACATTACCTGGTTTCTTATATTTTTCTTTAATATATTCCTTAACAAGTGTTAGCATATCCATATCACCTGTTTTATCAGATTGTGAAGGAATATTTGGTATTTTTTCAACAACAATAATATGGTTATCTTCATATATGATTTTTAATTTGTTCATTTACATTCCTCTTCTAATTTTGCTATTTTTTAAACTAGTTCCCATCTTCCATAAATCCCACAAGGCAAAACCAACTTAGAATTTTCCATAGGAAGTCCAATTTCTCCAGACTCAATTTTTCCTTTATACTTTTTAGAAACCGTTAATTGTAAAATATCTTCTAATACCTTACTAGATATTCCAGTTGTATAGGAATTAATTAAAAAGAATAAAGGCTTATCTGATAATACTTTTGTACATAATTCTACCAAATCATAAATATTATTTTCGAATTGCCATACTTCTCCTTTAGCACCTCTACCATATGAGGGTGGATCCATAATAATGGCATCATAGGTATTTTCTCTTCTAATTTCTCGGTTAACAAATTTTACAACATCATCTACAATAAAACGAACTGGTCTATCTTGTAATTTTGAAGATGTTACATTTTCTTTTGCCCAAGTAGTCATTCCTTTTGAACTATCTACATGACATACAGAAGCCCCTGCTGACAAACACGCAACAGTTGCCCCTCCTGTATAAGCAAATAGGTTTAATACTTTTATTTGCCTTTTTTCACCTTTAATTTTTTGTATCATCCAATCCCAATTAACAGCTTGTTCTGGAAATAACCCTGTGTGTTTAAACCCCATTGGCTTAATGTTAAATGTCAAATTTTTGTATTTTACTTGCCATTGAGAAGGTACTTTTTTCTTAAATTCCCATGAACCTCCACCTGTTTTACTTCTATTATATACAGCATTCATTTCTTTCCATTTATTAGGAAAGCTTTTATTTTTCCAAATAATTTGTGGATCTGGTCTAGATAAAATGACATTTCCCCATTTTTCTAATTTTTGTCCATCTGCCATGTCTAATATTTTATAATCTTTCCATTCATTTGCTATTTTCATAATTCATCTCATTCCTTTTCGTTACACAAATCTGGTTTCAAAAATTGTAATTATTTTCAACCTTTTTCGAGTAGCATTCATAAACTACTCTTCCGACTACTATTAGAATAGCTATATTTTACCATATTTTTTTGATTTTTCCAAGGGTATTTGATGATTTAAAAATTTTATGACTTTAAATATTTTAAAAATTCTTCTAATTCTATATCTATAAATATAATTCTAATGCTTCTCTTAAGTTTTGCAATGCTTCTTCTATTGTTTTTCCTTGTGATGCAACATTATTATCTAACCATTTTGCTACATACCATTCTTCTTTTTGTATCATAACATTGTATTTTATACTCGTATTTTTAGCTCCTTGTTATATATTATACTTCCTTTTTTAATAAATTCAAATGTTTCGTAAAATTTTAAAAAAATTATATATCATCATTACATTTATACTAGATAAGATGACCAAAGATAGAATAATCAAAGTCAGCCATTTATGTTCGTGTACTTTCCTTATCATTTTTTTATCTAATCTTTCCTTATGAACTCTCCTCAATTCTAAATTCAATAAGTTTCCTTCTGTATATTCCATACTTTATCCTCCTTTGTAATTTTCACAATATCTTATTCATCTTATGTGCTATTTATTCCTACTTTTTCATAAAAGCTGTCAGGTTTTATGACATTTTTTCTTAACTTTTTCATTCTAAGAGGAAAAGATTGGCTCTCTCTTTTCGAGAAAAGACTGAAAAGCCGATATGTTTAGGCATAACACATTCGGCTCTTTTTATTATATAAAAAACTCAGCTATTCTCTTAAAACTACGCAAATTTTTCTATCTATACAGCAAGCCACACTTTCTTACTGTTTCAATCTATCTGCTAACTCTTTTGTAATCCCTTTTACTGTCATCAATTCTTCTCTAGATGCTTGTTTAATTTTTTCTACGCTTCCAAACTGTTTTAATAAAGCTTGTTTTTTGACTTTACCAATTCCTTTAATATCATCTAATTCTGATTTGGTGATTTCCTTGTCTCTTAATTTTCTATGATAGGTAATAGCAGTATCATGAACGGTATCTTGAAATCTGGTAATTAATTTCATTAAATTTTCAGAAATTTTTAATTCATTTCTATTTTCATCCATTAAAGCTCTTGTTTGGTGTTTATCATTTTTAACCATACCAAATACTTTAATATCTAATTCTTTTTCTAGCATTTCTAATTTTTCTTGTTTATCTTTTTCTGTCATATCTTCTTGCATAATCTTTTCTTTTTCTTCATTTAAAACATTTTCAATGGCTTGTTTTGTTGCACGGATTTGGGTAATCCCACCATCTGCAAATATGACATCTGGAAGTTTTCCAAACCCACCATTTGGATTTTCGATAGAATGTCTTAATCTTCTAGTAATAACCTCTTCCATACATTTGGGATCATCTTGCCCATAAACGGTTTTGATTTTAAATCTTCTTGATAAATTCTTTTTGATAACACCATCTTGCAGAACACACATTCCAGCTACCATATATTCTCCTGATATATTTGATATATCAAAAGTTTCTATTTTTCTTGGTAAGATATCCATTTTTAATACTTCTTTTAATTCTAATAAAATTTCACTTTTATCTTTTTCTTTATTGTCTAGTGTTACTTTTGCATTATTTTCTGCCATTTCTACAAATCTTAATTTTTCACCTTTTTTAGGTGATTTGATTTCCACTTTTTTTCCTAATTCTGTGGATAACCAACCTTCAATTGCTTCTTTGTCTTCGATTTCTTCTCTTATCATAATTTTGCTTGGAATGTTTGGATTGTCAAAATAATACTGTTTGATAAATCCTGAAAGAATTTCTTTATCTTCCATATCTTTCAAATCTTTGTAGAAGTATTGTTCTCTTCCTATCATTTTACTTCCTCTTACGAAAAAGATTTCTACACAAACTTCTAAATCTGATTTTGCAATTCCGATAACATCAATACTATTTTCTGATATGTTAGATACTTTTTGTTTGGCTGATGCTCTTTCGATTGCTTGTTTTCTATCTCTTAAATCTGCTGCTTTTTCATATTCCATTTTTTGAGAGGCTTCTTGCATTTGTAAATCTAAATCTTTTAAGATTTTATCTGTTTTTCCTTCTAATAAATCAATGATTTCATTTACTTGTTTTCTGTATTCTTCTTTATCTACATTTCCCATACATGGTGCTAAACATCTTCCTATATGATAGTTCAAGCATGGTCTTGTTCTTTCTTTTAGTGTTCTGCATTGATGAATTTTGTATCTTTCTTTGATAAAATCTAACATTTCTTTTGCAGAACCTGGATTGGCATATGGTCCAAAATATTTTGAACCGTCATTAATGATTCTTCTTGTATAATAGACACCTGGATATTCTGATTTTACATCAATTTTTATATAGGGATATGTTTTATCATCTTTTAATAATACATTAAATTTTGGTCTATTCTTTTTGATTAAATTACATTCCAAAATTAAAGCTTCTGCCTCATTATCTACAACAATATATTCGAAATGGTCAATTAAAGAAACCATTTTCTCTATTCTAGCCGTTTTATTTGTCTTTCGAAAATATTGTCTAACTCTGTTTTTTAGAGAAATGGCTTTCCCTACATAGATAATGTTATCCTCTTTATCATGCATAATATATACACCAGGTTTTCCTGGTAGCTTTTTTAGTTCTTCTTCTATATCAAACATTTCTTCTCATTCCTTTATGACGTTTATGATGAAAAGAAAGGCTTATATCTTCTGACTGAATTTATAAGTCTTTCTTAAATCTTTCTAATAGTATTATCATTTCTTATTTGAACTTAGAAATTTTTAATTTTTTTCTGATTTTAAAACTCATCTACACTTTCTACATAACCAATATATGGTAGATTTCTATAGTTTTGGTTATAATCTAAACCATATCCTACAACAAACTTATCTTCTATTCTAAATCCAATATATTCTACTTCTAATTCTTTTGTCCTTCTTGATGGTTTGCTAAGTAAAGTTGCAATTTTCAAACTATTTGGTCTTTTTAGTTTAAAATACTCCTTTAAAAATGCTAAAGTGGTTCCTGTATCAATGATATCTTCTACAATTAATACATCTTTTCCTTCAATACTGTTTTTAATATCTTTTACAATTTTCACTTTTCCTGTGCTTTCTGTGCCCTCATAGCTAGATACTTCTATAAATTCAAATTGTACTTTTGTTTTTAGTCTTTTTGCTAGTTCTACCATAAAGACAACTGAACCTTTTAAGATACCAATTAAAATAATTTCTTTTCCCTCGTAATCTCTGTCTATTTCTTTTGCCATTTCATCTAATCTTTTTTCAATTCTTGCTTCATTAATTAATACATTCATGTTTTAACGCATTCCTTTCTTAAGGCTCAATCTTGGTTGGAAAAGAATATATTTTTCAACCACATTCCCCTTATTTCTTATTTAGGCTTTCTGGTTACCTATCCCCTTTTATGTATGTTTTATTTTGAATACTTATATTATATATGATTTTACTTATATTTTCAATCTTTTTATCATTTTTTCCTATACCAGGACAAATCTCGCTTCGAGAGAACTTTTCTCTACTTTCTAGCTCAACTATATATATTTAAGTTCTCGAAGAAGCGTAAAGATTTGTCGACGCGAAAAATTGCGTAGCAATTTTTTTGTGCAACTTTGTTTTTTGTGGTATAGGAAAATGGCTTTTTCCTATACCACAAAAAAGCAGACTATCCAAATGAGGATAATCTGCTTTCTTTTCATATAAACTGAGGCACCTGCAAATGGGCAGGATTTTATCAGGTTCTTTTCCGAAGCCTTTAGTCTGCTGAGTCAGCTCCGGTCTGTTCGCTCTGTCTAGCGATGGGTTCATCATCGCCATAATCGGCGCTGTTTGCGCCCAATGTTCCGCCCTTTCCAATCATCTCCTCTAAAGTTTCCCTGTTTGTTTTCTCAGCCATTTTTTCTTCCTCCTTTATTTTAGGCTACTAACAGTTGTACAAAGAAAAACAGGCTAAAGAAACAGCCTCAGTTTATATATGAGGTGCTTACTTGCACCTATTTTTCAATGTACTGCAACCACTTTGGTTTGCACAGACTATATTATACCACTTTCCTATAAGCTTTTCAAATTTTTTATCTAGGACTTGCTTATTTTTTCATTTTAGTATAATATAATAAAAGTAAATTAAACGTATGCAAAAAAATTCTTAAGAAAGGAGGGCAATATTTTATTCATATATAGCGCCTGGACACGATAGATTTGTGTTGACGAGGTTCAGGGTTATCGAAAAATTCGGCGGATGCTCTGATGGCTTTCACTTATGGTCATAAGTATTAATGAAAAAGCAGTAGTGATACTGTAACAAAGGTTAATACATATAAGTTTTATTTGCATACCTTTAATTCCAACAATCTCTTGTATCTTAGAGATATTATCAAAATTTAGCAAAAATAATTTAATATATTTATTTGTATATATTAAATTATTGAAATGGAGGATTATATTATGTGTGGAATTGTAGGTTATATAGGAAAACAAAAAGCAAGTCCAATTTTAATCAATGGACTTTTAAGATTGGAATACAGAGGATATGACTCTGCAGGTATTTCAACAATTGAACCAGAAGGTTTGGTTGTTATGAAAGATAAAGGAAGAGTAAAAAATTTATATAATTTAAAAGGAATTGATGATTTAAAAGGTACCATTGGTATTGCACATACCAGATGGGCAACACATGGAAAACCATCTAAAGAAAATGCACACCCTCACCAAGATAATGCAAAAATGTTTAGTGTTGTTCATAATGGTATTATTGAAAATTATAATGAATTAAGAAAATTTTTAATCGACAATGGATACAAATTCTATTCTGATACAGATACAGAAATTGTTCCAAATCTAATTCATTACTATTATACAAAAGAAACAAAAGAAACAGGAAAAATGAAATTTTTAATAGCAGTAAAAAATGCATGTTCTGACTTAAAAGGAAGCTTTGCTTTAGAAATTATTTGTAAAGATTTTCCTGACAATATGATTGTTGTTAGAAAAGATAGTCCATTAGTTATTGGAAAAGGAATTGATGAAAATTATATTTCTTCAGATATTCCAGCGATTCTTTCATTTACAAGAAACTTCTATCTTTTAAATGATTTTGAATATGTATTTTTATCAAGAGATTCTGCTGAGTTTTATGATAAAGATTTAAATAAAATAGATAAAAAAACACAAAATATTGAATGGGATGCTGCTAGTAGTGAAAAAAATGGTTATGATGACTTTATGTTAAAAGAAATTCATGAGCAACCAACTGCTATTCGTGAAACAATAGGTGCTAAGTTTAGTGAAAATTCAAAATGTGAATTTGATGAATTACACTTTACAAAAGAATATTTATCAAAATTAAATAAAATTTTTATTGTTGCTTGTGGTACAGCTATGCACGCTGGATTAGCTGGTAAAAATATTATAGAGAAACTTTGTAGGATTCCAACTGAGGTTGATATTGCTTCTGAATTTAGATACAGAGATCCATTAATAGATGATAAAACCTTATGTATTTTTATTTCTCAATCAGGAGAAACAGCAGATACCATTGCTGCATTAAAATTATCAAAACAAAAAGGTGCCAAAACACTTGCAATTTCCAATGTAATTGGAAGTTCTATCACAAGAGAAGCAGATTATTCTATTTATACACATGCAGGGCCAGAAATCGCAGTTGCTTCTACAAAAGCATATACTTCACAAGTGGTTTTAATGGTAATTTTAGCAATTTATTTTGCTGAAATCTTGGGAAAAAGTTCTGAAGAACTATATGAATTGAAAAAAGAAATTTTAGACTTACCTGCTAAAATTGAGGAATGCTTAAAATTAGAAGATATTGTTAAACAATTTTCAAAAAGAATTTATCAAGAAAAAGACATTTTCTTTATTGGTAGAGGTATTGATGAAACAGTTGCTAAAGAAGGTTCTCTAAAATTAAAAGAAATCTCATACATTCATTCAGAAAGTTATCCAGCAGGTGAATTAAAACATGGACCAATTGCTTTAATTGAAAAAGATATTACGGTTGTCGGTATTATGACAGAACCTACTTTGGTTGAAAAAACGGTTAGTAACCTTCAAGAGGTCATCACACGTGGTGCCAAAACCTTAATCATTACCAACCAAAAAATTGATAAATCTATGTTTGATACAGTATTAGAAATTCCTGAGATAAATCCATATATCTCACCAATCTTATCAGTTATTCCTTTGCAATTGTTGGCATATTACATTTCAAAGGAAAAAGGATTGGATGTTGATAAGCCTAGAAACTTAGCAAAATCTGTTACTGTTGAATAAATTTTATATAAAAATGAACCCAAATTATAAAACTTATTGTTTGTTTCATATTTGGGTTCACTTCATTTATTTTGACTTAGCCTTTTTCTTTCTTACTAAAAATCTAGAATTTCTAAAACCTCTTGAAAACTTGCTTGATTGGTTAATACAATATCAAAAGTTTTATTATATTTTTCTAAATTTGCTTCTATATCTCCATCTAAAAATCCTATGGTTACAGTATGATTTAGCTTTTCTTTTGAAACCATATTCACATCATCTGTTAAATCACCTAATAATAATATATATGGTTTATCTTTTATGATTTTCTTTATTTTCTCTGAAAATTCTATTTTGTTTTTATTATATGGGGTCACATTTGTAATATAATGTTCTTTTATTCCATCCATATCATAATAATTAGCATATATATACATATTGTCATAATATGCATCATTTTGCTTTAGATATTCTTCTATGACATTTTTTATGCTAGAAGATATAATAATAACTGGAATATGATTATTATACATTTGTTTAAAAAATTCTTTTGCACCTTCACGTAATTTTAAGTTCGTTTTTTTTACGGATTTTTCTAGAATATCTTTACTAATATGACATTCTTTTAATAAATTCATAAATTCCTTAAATCTTTGCTCAAAAGCTTTTTCTTTGACTTCATTAGTTGCATTCTTATCAGGCTCTGTTTTAATATGTATATCCATATATTGTTCTTTGAAATCTTTTCCTAAAAATTCTGAATAATATAGTACTCTCCATGCACTAAAACTTTTTGACTCTGTAATCGTTCTATCAAAATCAATTAGTACATAAAAATTATCTTTATTGAACTTTATATTTTTTAACTTGTCTCTTTGATTTATATATTTCATAATTTTGTTCCCCTTATTCGTTCTTTTTCATATGTCTATCCTACCAGAAATTTCTTCATAATTCAATAGTAGTAATATTTTTTTCGTTATCCTATTGTGGTATATTTTTACATTATCCTATTAATAATTTAACAATAATTAAGCAAACTGCTCCCGGTAATCCCAATAATCCTATGATAATACTATTGACAATATTTAATCCAATATGAAACCCAAAATTTGCCCCTATCAAATTAATGACATATATTACAATCCCACCAAAAACTGAATTGATGATGAGTTTTAATATTTTTTTTAATGGGACAATAAAAATTCTTCCAATGATAAATAAAAAGCAAATGCAAGCTAAATATGTAATGATATTTAAATCCATTTTCTCCTCCAATTGATAACATAGAAATCTTTTATTAATTATTATGCTATCAATTGGACAAATAGACCTATCCTACTTCTTCATCACTAGAAAGTCTATATTTTATGTCATTAATCATATCAACTGTAATTCCTTTCATTTTTGCCATTTTAATTAAATAATTTAGTTTTGCCTGATTCGCTTTCATTTCATAAATATAATAATCCACCAAATCATCTTGCGCATATTCAAAATTTTTATCTACATTTTTTAACTCTCTTCTTGTTTTTATAATATTTTTAATCAGCTCAATTTCTCTTTCTCTTTCTTCCATATTCTCTATTTCGCTTTCTTTCATATATCCATCTTCCATAACTTTCCTCCTCGCCTTTTGCCATAATAGTATATTCCATTATCTTGCTTTTTATACTATCATTTTGTCCTATTGACCTTTTATTGTTACAGTTCACAGCTTAATCAATCCCCCTAGAGGCTTATGTTCTTCTAGATTGAATAAAATTTCGAATGTGATTGGAAAATAATTAGAAACTCTTGAATCATTTTATGGAAAATGTTCGCGTCGAGCGTAGCGAGGACTAAGTGAAAGGGTGCCATAAAATGATTTTAGAGTTTCTTATTATTTGTATTGAGCCGAGAAATTTATGAAATCTAGAAAAACATAAGCCTCTAGGGGGATTGATTAAGCTGTGAATTGTAACCCTTTTATTGAACAAAGTTAAATTATTTTAGCCAAAAGTCTTGTTTTTTTCGCTATTTTGTAGGATAATATATATGTATGATTATAAATTTTGAAAGGATATTTTAAATGAAGCTAATTGATAAATTTTTAAAGAAATTGAATATCAACAGAAATACTTTTGCAACATATATCTTAACTTTGTTAACAGTATATTTAGCTGTAGATAGAATTGTTGAAATGCTTCTTATGATTTTTACAGGTGTATCTTACTCATATTGGGGACCTATTCAATATACCTTAGCTTTGGCTTGTCCAATTTTCGCATTTCTATTTTCAGGAAAATCTGAATTCGCCACTTCCAATATGAAAAAGGTTGCTATATTTTATGTATATGTCATTGGATTATATATCATTGCTGTTTCGATGTTCACCCAATGGCTAAACATGGGGGCTTGGTTATTATTATTATCTGTTCCTAATTACGTAGAATTAATTACGGATTTTTCTGACATTGTAAAACCAGCTTTTATTAGTATTTCACTTTATTTACCATTAGTGACAATATTCCCACTATTCAAATGGTTATATATGGGTATTAATGACAACTTGGATCAAATCCGTTCTATTTGGGATTATCCTGGAATTGATTTATCTGATCCTAAAAAGGATAGAGGTGCATATACTTGTGAAGTCTTTTTATGTACAGATCATGATTATGGTACAGTCATTACCATTCCTGAATCTTCTAGATATTTATCTTTATTTGTATGTGGTGGTTCTGGAACAGGAAAAACATCTTTAGTATTTGAACCAATGATTGCTAGAGATATTGAGAAAAAATACTTTTTTAGAGAAGTTTCAAAAGAAATGGGATTTACAGCACTAAAAACAGGTATTGCTCATTTGAAAAGACCTTATGATAATGATTATCTAAATGAAAACTTTAAATTAGAAATGCTTGCTCCTAATGCTGGAAAAGAAGCTGTTTATAATGGATATATGAAAAAAATGATTCTAGGAACACTAGATGGTGAAAATGTATATAGAAATTTAGGATTAGAAATCATGTCTCCAGATTATGAATTACTTGATCATATGACACAAGTTTGTGATAATTATGGATTTAAATATAACATGATTGATCCATCAAATCCTAATTCAATGGGATTAAATCCTTTTGTATATGATGAACCTTCAAAAATAGCAGTTACTATCTCTTCTGCTTTAAAATCTATGTATAATAATGCACATGAAGAAGTAGAAGATGCCTATAGAGAAGACTTTATCATTCAAGCAATCGAAAATTTAGCTATTTTACTAAAAGAAATGTATCCTAGAATGAACGAAGGTGCTCTTCCTAATATGGAAGATATGCTAAAAATGTTCACCAATTTTGAATTGATAGAAAAGATGTGTGAAATATTAGCACATGATGAAGAATTAAAAGAAAAATATGCTATACAACTTGCATATTTTAGAAAATGTTTCTATAAAAACGGATCTGCTAGAGAACAAACAGAAAAAGATATTTATGCAGCTGTTACACAATTAGATAATCTTTTAAGATTACCTGGTGTCAAATCTATCTTATGTAATCGATTTAATAATATAGATTTTGATAAAGCACTTGCAAATGGTGAAATTACTTTTATATGTACAAGACGTGGTGATTTAGGATCATCAACACATCAAGCATTTGGACTATTCTTCTTAATATCAATGCAAAATGCAGTTTTAAGAAGACCAGGTGGAGAAAATTCAAGAGTTCCTAATTTCTTATATGTTGATGAATTCCCTGACTTTATTTGTAAAGCAACAGAAGCTATTTTTACAATGTATAGAAAATATCGTGTTGGAACCATCATTTCTGCTCAAAACTTAGCACAATTAGAAACACCAAAATCTAGAGAAAATTATAAAAATACTATTTTATCAAACTGTGCAAACAAAGTCTTTACAGGAAATGCAGAAATAAGTGAACTAAAATGGTGGTGTGACGAATTTGGTCAACACAGGGAATGGACTTACAAAGTTGATTTTGACACCGAGAAGACACAATATGCACCTAAATATGGTGATGCAAAATGGGCATATGTCTATTATTTCACACCTGGTAAATTACAATCAATGCTAACAAATAAATTATGTGCTTTTAAAGTTAGAGATCTCAACGGGAAACCACTAGTTGGACCTGGTAGATTTAACTACTTAGAATCTAAATATAAAGAAAAACAAAAAATCAAAGCTTATGATTTTGGTAAATATTCTGATGGTGTCACAACCTCTACAGAAGATGACACTTCATCTAAAAAGAAATTTGATTTAAAAAATCTAGATTTCAAAGATGAAAGAGATGAAATTAATCCAGTACAAACAGACAATACAGATTCTAAATATTTATTTGATAATGATGATGCTGTTGTTATCAATTTCAAAAGAAACGAAAAGAAATAATATATAATTTAGGATAAAAAAAGACTTACAAAAAACTAAATTTGTTTTTGTAAGTCTTCTTTTTATGTATTTGCTTTACTTTTATATATTTAAACCTATCAACTCTAAGATAATTCCAGATATGACACCAATTCCATATAATAGAACTGTGATTTTAATATTTTCTTTGATACCTTTATTCGTTCTGAACAATACAGCTAGTCCTACCCCTGCTCCTACTAATAATCCAGCAATCATTGTTCCAACAGATATGATATTTTCTAAATACATTTGTGTAATAATAACAGATGATGCACAATTTGGAATCAATCCAATAATTCCAGATATCATTGGTCCTAATATTGGTCTATCTAACATAAATCCTGCTATTGTTTCTTCTCCTATAAAATAGATGGCTAAATTAATAACAAATGTTATAATCAATATAAAGATAAATATATTTACAGTATGTTTTAATGCAGATTTCCATATACCATGTTCACAATGGCAATGCTCTTTTTCACATAAGTCAATAATTTTCTCTTCTTCTTGTTTTCCTTTATGTTTTAAACGTATCACCAAATCTATTAAGAAACCAGCTATCATACCAATAACTAATTTGATAGCCAATATTTTGACAATCACATCAATGGCTACACCTTCTGATAAAAAGATTGGTAACATTTCATCTGATGTAGATAAGTAAACTGCAATTAACGTTCCCAAAGTAATAACTCTTGCTGCATATAAATTAGTAGCAGAAACAGAAAATCCACATTGTGGGACAATACCAAGTAAAGCTCCAAAAAATGGTCCGAATTTTCCTGACTTTTTGATTGTTTCCTTTGTTTTTTCCTTGGTTTTATGTTCTATGTATTCCATTAATAAATAGGTAAGAAATAAAAAAGGAATTAATCTTACACTATCTATTATTGTATCTTCTATGATTTCTAACATCTTCTCCTCCTTTTTGTATGATATATATTACCACAAATTTCATAAATTTTCAACCGAAATAGAAAAAATGTCCTATTGGGGGACATTTCCTTAATTATCTTCTTCTATATCTTCCACAGATACAACCAGTTCTTCCATTATTTGTTGCATTTGGTACAACATTAATTCTTGTTCTTATTTCATCATTGTTACAACAATTATTTCCATTGTTATCTACAATTCGAATAACACCATTTATTGTATTCGCTGTATTTATATCATTGTTATTACAAGCTCCATTGTTATTGCTACATCCACAACAATCATTATCATTATCACAACAACAATTTCTTCCATTATTACTACTAATTGTCAATAAATTATTGGTATTTCCATTTGCACAGCTACTATTGATGGTCAACAAGTCACCATTTCCGTTATTTTGGCAACAACTACTTATGGTCAATAGGTCATTTTCATGATGATTGTTATTCCAACAGCGATTTCTTCTACAATTATCATCATCATGATTGTTTTTAAAGAATCTATTGATTAAACAAGTAATGAATGCTGTTATATAACTAATTAATGTATACAGCAAGGTAAGTGCTAAAACAACTACGTTTCCTATAATAAATGTAACAATAATGCCTATTGCAAATATAATTCCAGCTACTAATGCTGGACATTTTAATATTTTTTGTAAAGCTATGGAAAATATAATGACAGCTAATGGAATTGCAAAAAATATAAGTAAAATTGTATTCATATGCTTTCTCCTTTTTCTTTTTTACTATATTTTATGCATAATCCATTAATTTGGTTCATATTATGGTTTTTATTTCTCATATTCTACATTAACTAAGTATAACCCTTGTGGTGGTAATGTTTTTCCTGCATTTTCTCTTTTTTGAGATTCGATAATGGTTTTGATTTCTTTTGGTTCTATTTTTCCCATACCTACTTCTACTAATGTTCCTGCAATAATTCTTACCATATTATATAAAAAACCATTTCCCGTTAATTCTATATAAATTCTCTCATTACCGGCATCTATGACTTCTGCTTTATAAATGGTCCTCACACTACTCTTACTGCTTGTTCCGCTTGCTTTAAATGCCTTAAAATCATGTTCACCTTCAAAATATTTGACTGCTTGTTGCATTTTTTGTATATCTAATTTCATTGGTATATGTGTTTCTAAATTTCTATAAATAGCTGTTCCATATTTTGAATGATTAATAATATAGCGATATGTTTTTCTTTTACAATTTAATCGACTATGAAATCTTTCTTCTACTTCTTCTGCTGATTGGATGACAATAGACTTTTTTAAATTTGAATTTAATGCTATCGGAATCTTTTCAATTGGTATATTAGAATTTGTTTTAAAATTGGCTACTTGCCCAAGTGCATGTACACCTGCATCTGTTCTTCCTGATGCTGTTAAATCCACATCTTCTCCTGTTATTTGTTTAATGGCTTTTTCAATTTCTCCTTGAATATTTAATTTTGTTGGTTGTTTTTGCCATCCATTAAAGTCCTTTCCATCATATTCAATCACTAATTTAATATTTCTCATCATCTACATTCCTCTCTATCACCAATCAATAAAAGTCGCATTTATAGCGACTTCTTATTCTTTCTTTTCTTTCTCTTCATTAGCTTTTTCCTCTTGTTTTTTCTCTTTATGTAATTTTTCTCTAATTTCTTTTATTTTGTTTCTTCTTTCTCTTTTCTCTACTGCAAATCTTTTTGTTACTACATTACTAATTAATATCTTTTTCAAAGCATCTTCACTAACATCTGCAATTAATGTTCCATCTTTTGCAATAGAAATTTTTCCAGTTTCCTCAGAAACAACAACGACAATAGCATCAGATTCTTTAGAAATTCCAATCGCTGCTCTATGTCTTGTTCCTAATTCTTTGGCTATATCATTATCATCTGCTAGTGGTAAAACACAAGCTCCAGCTGATATTTTATTTCCTGAAATAATCACTGCACCATCATGTAAGGGAGTTTTTGGCTCAAAGATATTCACTAATAGCTGAGGAGATACATCTGCATTCATTGGTATTCCAGTAGATATGACATCTTGTATTTTTATATCTCTTTCTATGACAATAAGTGCTCCTATTTTACTCTTTGACAATTCTACTGACGCAATAACAATTTTATAAATATCTTCTTTGGTCTTTGTTGCTAAATCTTTATCTATTCCAAAAAACTTCGTGAATTTATTAGTTCCTAATTGTTCAAGTCCTCTTCTTAATTCTGGTTGGAATATAACAATAATAGCAATCACTCCTAAATTCATGATTCCAGTTAAAATCCAATTCAAAATTTGTAAATTGAATAATCCACTAAGCCAAGTAATTACAATTAATAACACAATTCCTTTTATTAATTGCCAAGCTCTAGAGCCTTTTACAACTTTTAAAAAGGAATATATTAGAAAAATTACGATTGCTAAATCGATAATTAATGTAATTAATTCAAATGGATTTTCTTGCAATGATTTTATATATCCTACTATATTATCTGTATAAAAATTTTCCCAATTCATTCCAAAATCAATTATCATATTTTTACCTCTTTTTTTTACTATATCATTAGTGAATATATTAGTGTTGAAGCTGTTGCCAATAGCATTAATATTGCTAATATACCAGCCATTACTTTTACAAAAATTTGCCCTTTATCATAATGTTTTGTTTTCTTTACTTTTTCTTGTTGCTTTTGTTTTTTTTCTTTTTTCATTTTGCATTCCTTCCTTTCTCTTTTTCTAATGAAAATTAAATATTATTTATTTTGATTTTTTATGCATCACTAAAAATTTTATTTCAACATCTATATTATATCATCATTTTCTTGTTTTTTGTATAGTTTTGGGTAAATTTTTTTATTAAGACAGAAAAATCTTCATTTTATCTATATGCAGATTGATTTTGAGAATAAAAAAATCCCCCACCGAAGTGGGGGGAGGTCGAGTGGAGTTAAAATTTTATCGCCGTTATAAATTCTGGCGTCGCCTCGACCTCTTCTGGGGTCAATTCACAATCTCCTACAAGTTTGAGAATTGCCCAGATTTCTTCTTCTGGATCAAGTGTTCCCATCGGGAGCACCTCCTCTCTGCAGAATCAATGTTGACGAGTTACATTTTTCATTATATCACAATTTACATAATATTTCAAATACTGGTTTTATAAAACCAGCATTTATCTTTACATTCTTTAAAATGTATATCACAAACATGTATATCCAATCATAAACATATTCTTCTATTTTTAATACCACCTAAACTTCCAAGAGTATATACATACTAATTACTTCATAATCTCCAATATCATTTTAGGCTTTGCTACTTCTTTATTTTCAATTTTTATAACCTCTAATACCTTCTTCTTAGCATCTTCCATCTTTTCTTTTGAATTTGCATATATCGTAACTAATACATCATCCTTTTCCACTTTATCTGAAACTTTTTTATTTAAAATAATTCCTACTGCATTATCAATACTATCTTCTTTTTGGATTCTTCCTGCTCCTAAATCACAAACAATTTTTCCAATTGCTTTTGCATTCATACTTTGTATATATCCGTCTTTTTGACTATATACATTTTCTATATAGTTTGCCTTTGAAAATTGATTTGTATCTTTAATATATGAACTATCTCCACCCTGGTTTTCTACTAATTGTATGAATTTTTCATATCCTTTTCCATTTTCTATATTCTCTAATAATCTTGCCTTATTTTCTTCAATATCTGCTCCTTTTCCCGCAAGTTTTACCATATATGCACCTAATTCTAGTACCACTTCTTTTACATCTTCTGGCATGTCTCCTTTTAAGAAATGAATTGCTTCTATCACTTCCAAGGAATTTCCCACAGCATATCCTAATGGTTCATCCATATTTGTAAGTACACATACTGTTTCTTTATTTGCTAATTTTCCTATTTCTATCATTTCTTCTGCTAAGGCTTCTGCTTTTTCTTTAGATTGCATAAAGGCACCTGAGCCACATGTTACATCTAATACAATTTTTTGTGCTCCACTTGCAATTTTTTTACTCATAATACTAGAAGCAATTAATGGAATACTTTCTACACAAGAAATACTATCTCTTAAACTATATATTTTCTTATCTGCTGGTGCCAAATTTAATGTCTGAGAAATCATACTGATTCCTACTTTTTCCACATTTTCTACAAATTTGTGGATATCTATCCCTGTTTGGTATCCTGGTATAGATTCTAATTTATCAACCGTTCCGCCCGTAAATCCTAATCCTCTTCCAGACATTTTGGCAACTGGTACACCTAAAGAAGCAACTAGTGGTAATAAGATTAGAGATACCTTATCTCCTACACCACCTGTAGAATGTTTATCAACAATCACTTCATTTAATCTTGATAAATCTAATTTTTCTCCCGAATTTGCCATCGCAATTGTTAAATCTGTTGTTTCTTGTTTGGTCATTCCATTTAAATACATCGCCATAATTAATGCAGATGCTTGATAATCTGCTATTTTATCATTTGTATATCCTTCGATAAAATATTCAATTTCTTCTTTGGATAATTCTTTTTTGTCTCTCTTTTTTTCTATAATTTCTAGAATGTTCATCTTTTTACCTACTCTTTCTGTATGTTTAATACAAACCTATTTTTTGTTATGTAATTAAAAAACTACTTAGCTTTATTTTTCAATGTGTTTTGCATTTATTCTAAATATTAATACTTTTTATTACACAAAATGTTTAATAAATGTTTTTCTATGTATTGGACATGGTCCATATTCTTTTAATGCTTGTATATGTTTCGCTGTTCCATATCCTTTATGATTGATAAATCCATATTGTGGATAGATTTCATCCCATTCACGCATGATTCTATCCCTTGTAACTTTTGCAATAATAGATGCACAAGATATGTTATAGCATTTTGCATCTCCTTTAATAATCGAATCATAAGGAATTCCTTTTGTATTAATATGTGTTAACGCATCTACCAATATTAAATTAGGTTTTACATCTAGTCCTTCTACAACTTTTGTAACACCGTCTTTTGTTGCATTTAATATATTGATTTCATCTATCACATCTTGTCCAATAATTGCAACTGAATAACTAATGGCTTCTTCTAAAATCACATCATATAATTTTTCTCTTTTCTTTTCTGAAACTTTTTTAGAATCATTGACACCTTCTATCATAGAATCTTTTGGCATAATAACCCCTGCAACAACAACAGGACCAGCTAGTGGTCCTCTTCCTGCTTCATCTATTCCACAAATATATTCAAAGCCCTTTTCATAAAGTTCTTTTTCCATACTTTTTAAATTGGTTAATCTTTCTAGTTCTTTTTCTTTAATTGTCTCCAACCTTCTTTCCTTAGCTTTCTTATTTATTTCTTTTTATGACTTATTATATAGAAAAAATCCAATTTTATCTTGTCCATATATGGATTTTTTCGTATACAACAAGACCCAAGCTTCTTATAATTCTATTTGTTCAATTTCTGTTAATGAATGTTTTCCTTGATACCCAATTGTATGATAAATTTCTGCTGTTGTATCATCAATATTATATACAATCACATACCATCCATCTTCAGAATCAGATGTTACATCATGAATTCCCATTTTTTCTAAATTCTCTGTTGTTAATTTAAATACTTTTTCATTGTCTATATCTTCTTGCTTAATCCCTATATTTAATAACGCATCTACTATACTGTCATCAGAGGTAACTAAAGTACCTTTATCTTCTCCAGTCAATTCGTTTTTTGCTTTTGTTTTCATTTCATCTGTTGCATTTTGTGGATCTATCCCTAAATCAAAACTTGCATTTTCAACATATTCTCTTGCTTTTGTCTGAATTAATAGCATATTGGTTTTTAACCCTTCTAAATTTGCTTTTTGTATAGAATCTTTTCCAGTATATATAGTAATTCCCGCTAAAATGAGTAGTAAAATGATCGTAATCATTAATGCAACAACTGTAATCCCTTTTTCATTTTTTTTCATTTTATCAATCTCCTATTATTATTAATTTGTAAATACTTTTATGATTATACTCAATATTATATATTTTTATGTTATTTTTTTCAACAAAATTCACCTGAAATCTTTTTTATTTTGTATAAATTTTATATAATAGAATTGCATAAAAAATGACCATAAAAAACCCTATTTCTTTCACATAAAATTCACAAATATATTGTATGATATGTTCAGAATAGGTTAATATATATATAATTAGGAGGTAATATATATGGAAAATAATAATCAAGAAAATGGAACAACCAATTCAAAATTTAAAACAGTTTCAAATCCAGGAAACTATAAAGCAGTTTATGAAGTAGATGATAAACCTAAAAAGAAATCAAATTTTGGAAGGAATGTTGTCTTACCATTTTTTAGTGGAATTGTCGGTTGTGCAGTTGTACTTGGTACTTGCTTTGGCGTTCCATCTATTCGAGAACAAATTATAGGAAGTGGAAATTCTAGTTCATCTAATAGTTCAAGTGCACAAGCATCAGGATATATTGACCAAGTTTCCTTATCTAATTATTCTGATACAGCTGTATATGCAGCAAATAAAATTTTACCATCTATTGTTGGTATACAAATTGAATATAATGTAACATCTATGTTCTCACTATTTGGAGGAAATCAAACATCAACAGCTACTGCAACTGGTTCTGGTATTATTATTAGTGATGATGGATATATTTTAACCAATAACCATGTTGTTTCTTCTAGTGAAGCTGAAGCATATTATCAAGTATCAGAGGCTACTAAAATTACAGTTACTTTGTTTGATGATGATACACAATATGATGCAAAAATTGTTGGTACTGATGAAGAAACCGATTTAGCCGTTATTAAAATTGATAAAACTGGTTTAACAAAAGCTGAATTTGCTGATTCTGATTCTATCAAAGTAGGAGAATTTGCTATGGCAGTTGGTAGTCCTTTAGGATTACAAAGTTCTATTACTTGTGGTGTTGTTAGTGCTGTTAATAGAGAAGTTACTGATACAGATGGAAAAACCTATACATTAATTCAAACAGATGCTGCTATCAATGCTGGTAATAGCGGTGGTGCTTTAGTAAATAGTGAAGGTAAAGTTATTGGTGTTAATACCTTAAAATTAACTGGTGAAGATGTTGAAGGTATGGGATTTGCTATTCCAATTAATTCTACTACAGATATTTCTTCACAATTAATTCAATATAGTAAAGTAAGAAGACCTTATATTGGTATTACTGGTATGGATTTAGATGCTGAAACTGCTAAGAGAAATAACTTAGTTGAAGGTATTTATGTAAAAGATGTTGAAACATTTTCATCTGCTGAAAAAGGTGGTATTAAAATAGGTGATGTCATCATTCAAGCTGATGGAAAAGATGTAAAAACAATGGATGAATTAAACGAAATCAAAAACTCACATAATATTGGTGATGAGATGAAAATTAAAGTAAATAGAGATGGTGAGGAAAAAGAATTAACCATCACTTTAGGTGAACAACCTTAATTAAAATTTAATTTAAAAGCTTAGATATGTTTTTAAGAACATTTTCTAAGCTTTATTATTGCAATAAGGAACTTAAATTGTTTTAATAATTACTTCTTTTTCACTTCAAGTTCACACAATGGACAAATTTACAGATTATAATACAAGCATAATCAGTAATTATTTACTGATTGAAATAAAAAAACATCCCCTTTTATTTTCAAAGAGAGAAGCTTCGAAGCTTCTCTCTTTTTTTATACAATTACTAAATCCATTTCACTTGTTAAATTTTCATTTCCATATGCATATATGATATAAATATTTCCATCTTTGATAAAAAACACTTTCGAATTTTCTACTTTGTACATCTCATCTTCTGGATTTCTTTCAAAAACACTATATCCCAAAGAAATTAAATCTTGAACCCTTTGTTGTTCTGTTGTAATTTTATCTTTTACTTTTGCTTCTACATCTTCAACAGTCCATTGCTTATTAGTGATAACATCTTCCAAATGAACTTCTTTATTATTTTTCAAGTCATAATTATATGTTTGAATAATAACCCTTTGTGCACTTGCTCCTTCTTTTAAATCTGATCTTATCATTAAAGATAAAATATCATTTTCAATCGTTGCTTCATATTGCACACTATATATTGTATTTCTATTTTCCGTTTTTAACGTATTTTCCGCTTTATCTTCAAAAGTTTCTTTGATTTCTTGATTATATTGATCAATAATTTCATTATCTATATTAATATATGGAATATTTAAATGTAAATCATAACTATTTTCTTTACTTTCTTCTTTTGTATAATATGTATATATCAAATCTTGATTTTCATCTTTTTTCTTTACATCAACATCTATATTGTAATCTTCCAATTGATTCTGAAATATATTGTCAAAATTTGACACTAATAATTGATAATTCATATCATCCTGCGTCGAACTTGAACCACCAATTGTCACTAATCTATCTAATTCATCACTTCCGTAAAAAAATGACAAAATAACTATAATAATTGCTATAATGCAAGTTATGATCGAAATTGTATAAATAACTATTGCTTTTTCATTCAATTTCTGTTTTTTGGGTAATATTACCTTCATATTCACACTCCTTACAATATGCTTTTCATATAATTATACCATTTTTTTGAAAATATTTCAATACAAATGTTCTCAAATTTGTTGACTATTCGTTGAATTTGGGGTATGATATATATTGTATATTTATATAGAAATGAGGAGTTAAAAGTATGTTATGTTCAGAATGTAATAAAAACCCAGCTATACTTTTTTATAAAAAAATTGAAAATGGTAAAGAATCTTTAGAAGGGTATTGTTATGATTGTGCAAAAGCAAAAGGCATCAACCCTAATGAAGTATTATATAAACAAAATGAAATTTTATCAAAAGATAATGTAAATTTAAATGATATGACAAAACAATTTGAAACCATTTTTAAAGATTTAGCTGAAAACATTAATTTAGAAGATATTGAAAATATCGATGGAGCCATTACGTTTGAAAATGCCGGAGACGAAGATGGTGATGGATCTGGAAAAGTGGCTGGTGCAGCCATTCCATTAAGTTCATTGTTTTCTAATATGTTTGGCGGAAATAACAACAATACGAATAACAACAATGAACAAGAAATCAATAATGGCAGAAAAAAAGTAAAAGTAGAGAAAAAGAAAAATACAAAACAAAACAAAAAGAAAAAATTTCTAGATACTTATGGTACGAATTTAACAGCAAAAGCCAAAAACAATGAATTAGATATTGTTGTTGGAAGAGATAATGAAATTAAAAGAATTATCCAAATTTTGAATAGACGTTCTAAAAATAATCCTTGCCTAATTGGTGAACCAGGTGTTGGTAAAACAGCAATTGCTCAAGGATTAGCCATTCGAATTGCTAACCAAAATGTACCTGCAAAATTATTAAATAAAGAAGTTTATTTGTTAGATATGACAGCTGTTATTGCAGGAACACAATTTAGAGGACAATTTGAATCTAGAATGAAAGGTATTATTGATGAATGTAAAGAATATGGAAATATCATTTTAGTCATTGATGAAATCCATAATATTATTGGTGCAGGTGATGGTGAACATTCTATGAATGCTGCTAACATCTTAAAACCAGCACTTTCAAATGGTGAAATTCAATTAATCGGTACAACTACTTTAAAAGAATATAGAAAATATATTGAAAAAGATTCTGCTTTAGAAAGAAGATTCCAACAAGTTTTAGTAGAAGAGCCAAATATTGATGATACAATTGGTATTTTGGAAGGTATCAAAAAATATTATGAAGAATATCATAAAGTAAAAATTTCTTTAGATGTGATTAGACAAGCAGTTATCATGTCTGAAAAATATATTCATGATAGATTTTTACCTGATAAAGCCATCGATATTTTAGATGAAGCTTGCTCAAGAATCAATCTAGAAAATAAAGAATTATTTACTTTAGAAAAATTAAAACAAGAATTAGAACAAGTCCAAGCTGAAAAAGAAGAAGTCATTGCTGCCGATTCTACAGAAGATTATCAAAAAGCAGCTGATTTAAAAACACGTGAATGTCAATTAATTGAACAAATTGATAAATTAAATAAAACAATGAAACCTAGACAATTAACCGTTCAAGATATTGCAAACGTTATTGAAAGTTGGACAAAAATACCTGTACAAAAAATCACAGAAGCAGAAACACAAAAATTATTAAACTTAGAAACCAATCTTCATAAAAGAATTATTGGTCAAGATGAAGCTGTAAATGCTGTAGCAAGAGCCATTCGTAGAAATAGAGCAGGTTTAAAATCAACCAAAAGACCACCTTCATTTATTTTTGTTGGTCCTACTGGTGTTGGTAAAACAGAACTTGCTAAAAGCTTAGCTTATGAAATGTTTGGATCTGAGGATTCTATTATCAGAATTGACATGTCAGAATATATGGAAAGCCATTCTACTTCTAAATTAATTGGTGCACCTCCAGGATATGTTGGTTATGATGATGCAGGACAATTAACTGATAAGGTTAAAAGAAAACCATATTCTATCATTTTACTAGATGAAATAGAAAAAGCACATCCAGATGTATTTAATATTTTATTACAAGTATTAGATGATGGAATCTTGACAGATAGTCAAGGAAATTCTGTTAGCTTTTCAAATACCATTATCATTATGACATCAAATGCAGGTTCTAACTTAAACAATAATTCTATTGGATTTGGAAACTCTATGGTAAGCAAAAATAAAATTATGGATAGCCTAAAAGATGTCTTTAGACCTGAATTCTTAAATAGGGTTGATGAAATTGTTACCTTTGACCCATTAACCAATGAACAATTATTACAAATTGTTGATTTAATGCTAAATGATACAGTCAAAGCTTTATCAGATAAAGACATCAAAATGAATATGACAGAATCTGCTAAAAACTATATCTTGGAAAAAGGAACAGACATCAAATTTGGTGCTAGACCATTAAGAAGAGCTATCCAAAGATATGTGGAAGATGAATTATCTGAAATGATTTTGAGACAACAATTATTAGATGGACAAACTGTCAATATTGATTTTGCAGATGGAAATTTAAAATTTGAAGTAAAATAGGAGATTTTTATGTTAAAACATGTACCAAACGCACTAACGATTATTCGATTTTTATTGATACCATTTATTGTAGTAAATATTTTTAATGGAAATTATATATTAGCTTTCATATTCTTCACAGTATCTGGCATTACAGATATTGCAGATGGATGTATTGCAAGAAAATTTAACTTGATATCTAACTTCGGAAAATTGATGGATCCTTTGGCAGATAAGTTAACACAAATTGCCACACTGGCATCTTTAACCTTAATCCATATTATACCTATTTGGATATTAGCAGTTGTATTATTAAAAGAATTAATTATGATTGCAGGTGCATCCTTCCTTTATGGTAAAGATGTTGTGGTATATAGCAAATGGTATGGAAAATTGGCCACTGTCCTTTTCTACCTTGCCATTGTATTTTCATTATTAATTAATCAATTTGATTTACCATCTATATGGTCTAATCTGGATTTATGGTTATTCTATTTAGCTTTATTTGCTACTGTATTTTCTTTATTAATGTATATTAAAGATGTATACAAAAAAGGATTTATTGATAAACAAGATTTGAATAAAGAAGTTACCATTGATAAAAAAGAAAGAAAAAAAAGATGAAACGCCCTACTTAAGGCGTTTCGTCTTTTTTCAGTATGATCAGCACCCCTTCTCCTACTGAGAGGATAAAACCTCCCAGCCATACAAGAATGGGACCCACCGGTAATGCATCACCGGTATTCATGCCCCATGCCAGGGCCATAATTATCAATCCTACAAGAAACAATACTTTTTTTTTCATCTTTTTACCTCCTTGTATTACTCGGAGGCATACCCTCCGAGAATTATTATCCCCTTTGGGTACAGCATAAAGCTACCTTTATTATACCATATTTACATAATTTAATCAAATCTGAATTTATAGACATTGCACTTCATATGAATTTATAGACATTGCACTTCAAAAAGCAACTCTTAAATTTAGCAAGTCTGTCCCTTTTGGTATCATTTTGGAACGATTTGGCACGTCCCCAACGTTTCACTCATAATCCTCAATTAATTGATTTAATTCCACTCTTCCATTTGCTTCAATTCCATTTTGTAATTCAATTCTATCTGTTTCTGTTAAAAATTCTGTTGCAATGTCTGTTTCTTCTACTAATTCTTCTGTATCACCTGTTTTTAGATATACAACTACTTTCCCATCTTTTTCTCTTAACACATAATGTTCTCCACATTCACTATCAAAGTCTCTATATAATATAATTTGATTTCGTGAAAATTCTTCTATTGTCCAACCTTCATATTGTTCTTGCAAATCCTCTTCTGTTTTATTAACTAATTCAGTTGGAATACTAGCATATTGTTCAATCGTATGCCCACAATCATTATAATGTCTTCTAAATATAATGGAACAATTTGGAGATATTTTTTCTCCTTCTGAGCTTGTCTCCTCTACTAGGGTATTACTTTCTAGCATTTCTTCATATTCATCTGTACATTCGTCATAAATTTCTTTTTGACTTTGTTCCGCAATTTCTGTTTCTGCTTTTTTCTCGTCTGAAAAATTTTTTATTAAAATAGTGCCAATGACTGTTCCTAAGATAAATAATACAATAATAGCTGAAATGATTATACTTTTTTTCATTTTCCTATATTCCTTTCATATCCTTTTATAGTATTATTTACCTTTTTTTACAGTTTATACATTTTCTTTTAATTTGCTTTTAAATAAGCAATAACGGCTTGTTTTATTAATTCATTAATAGAAATATTTTTTTCAATGGATTTCATTTTTGCTTTGTTATGAAGCTCTACACCTAATCTTACATTTAAAGATCCTTTTGCCTGTTTCTCTGGTTTCCAATGATTTGCTTCACATACACTTAAATAATGGTCTATAGCATCTCTAAAATCTTTCTTTAATTCCTTAACTGTTTCTCCCTCAAATGAAATACTATCATTTTTTAATCCTTCTATTTCTCCACAAAAACATTCATCTTCATCACTATATTTGATTTCTGCCCAGTATCCTCGATATTTCATAATATTTTTCATTTATATTACCTCCCATTCTTTTAAATTATCTAATATTATTTTTATCTGATAGGGTTTTAATATGTTACTTGGGTGTGGTTTATGTATTTCGATTTTTTGAATTTTATCATTACAAAATTCTACTCTCGAACCAGAAGTTCTTCCTTTATTATTTTCATAAAATCCTAATTTATTTAATAATGATTTTGCTTCCTCATATGTATAATCTTTTGGTTTTGATTTTAGTCTTTCTAATTCTTTTTCTAATTTACTTATTTTATTATACTCCCTTCTTTTATATTTTGCAACTATTTTTAGTTGCTATATTTTTCTATAAACTTTCTCACGCGAACCTTTCCTTTACGATTAACACTTATGCTAATTTCTCCATTTTCATCTGTTCTAAAAACCTGCATGCCGAAATGCTTGTAATCTTTCAAGAACAGCATTATTTGGATGTCCAAACATATTATTTTCTCCTACGCCAATGATAGCTACTTTACTATTTACTGCTTTTAAAAATTCTTCTGTTGATGAGCTTTTAGAACCATGATGTGCTACTTTCAATACAGTTGCTTTTAACATATCTAAATGATTTTTATAGGTATCTAAAATTTTCTTTT
This sequence comes from uncultured Clostridia bacterium, assembly GCA_944387445.1. Taxonomy (GTDB): domain Bacteria; phylum Bacillota; class Clostridia; order TANB77; family CAG-508; genus CAG-269. The sequence goes on from CALXEX010000002.1 coordinate 75,519, forward strand.
CTGCCACTTCTTCTATGTCGCCTGTAAATAGCATACTAAAACTTTTATATTGTAATTTCATAACCATGGCATTATTATTTAATATGTTTTCTTCTATTTGCTTTTCCATTGGCCATAAGATATGGAAAGTCACTTCTCCTATTGTGATCTTATCACCTACCTTTACTTCTCTTACCTTTAAATTCTTTTCTTTTACAATTTCTAAAAATGTTTCATAGTTCTCGCTTTTTTCCTCCTGTTTTGTAATAAAAACTTGTCCTACTTTAAATTCTTCTAATATTGGCAATATACCACCTACATGGTCTTGGTCAAAATGGGAAATCAATATATAATCTAATTTTGTATATCCTTTATCTAATAAATAAGGAATTAGGGTGTCTTTTCCTACATCAAATGTGTTAGATGTACTTCCACCTCCATCAATTAAAATAGTTTTATGATTTGGTGTGATTATAAAACAAGAATCTCCTTGCCCTACATCTAAAAAATGAATTTCTAAATTTTTTGGAAATTGATAGATACCGACTAAAAAAACAATGAAAAAAATAACTTTGTATGTTTTTACAATAAAAACTTTTACATTTCTTTCTTTTAAAATTTTCTGATATATTTTCCTTATCTTTTTCTTTTTTTCATAAAGTTTATATTTCGCGAGTGCAATTAAATTTTTCACTCTTGTTTTGGTAGGATTTATATATTGGCTAGTATAAATCCTATATATTTGATTTCCTATCAATATCGCAATGTAATAAATAATGATAAATAAGATACTTGGTGTTGGTACATATATTTTCGAAAATGGTAAATTCGCTAAATTCGAAATTTGTATGAAACATTTAATACCTAATGATAAAAAGATAGAGATAAACTGCGAAATTTGTAACTGTATAAATGAGCTAAAGACAAAAATAACGGATAAAAACATGATGGGAACAGTCACGATACTGACCAAAATATTGGTTATCACGAAATAGATTCCTATCATATTAAAATGATAAAGCATAACTGGAAGAATCATCAGTTGTGCAGAAAGTGTAACGGCTATCATATCTTTCAAATTTTCTACTATTTGGGAAATTCGTTTACTTCTTTTTATGGATATATTATTTTTTATCCATTTTATATTATCAAAATACTGCTTTATGCTTTTATTGAATAAAATAATTCCTATTGTACCTAAATAAGATAATTGTAATCCCACACCTGTAATGGCATAAGGATTTTGGATTAAAATAATTCCTAAAGAAATAGCAATAGATGTCCATATATCATTTTTTCTATATACTAAAAATGCGACTATATTCATCATTCCCATGATTCCTGCTCTGACAATTGAACTCGTATATCCTGTTAAAGCCATATAAAATACCAATCCAATGATAACTACATATTTTACATATCTTTTTCCTAACCATTTTTTAAAAAACATTTCTATTCCCATTATGATATAAATAATATGCATACCAGATACTGCTAAAACATGAGAAATATTGGCTATTTGAAATTTTTCTTTTAACTCTTCGTCTAATGCTGTTGTATCTCCTAAAATTAATCCTTTTACAATTTGCTGTTCTTGCTCTTCTAATAAGTTTTCAATATTTTGGCTAATAACTAACTTTATATCATTCATACTTTTTTCAAACCAATTTGCATTATCTGAAGATATTTTTTTGTAGTTTTCAACTTTTAAAGTACCATATATATGAATGGATTTTAGATATAACTGATAATCAAACCCTCCTGTATTTCTTTGTTTACTCCCCTTTCGAAATTCTCCTTGCAACATCACCTTATCTCCATATTGAAAGGAAATATCTTTTTTTACTTCTATATACATTTGTGTAGATTGATATTTATCAGATGAATTTACTGTTAATACGTTTAGTTTATATCGGTTTTTATATTCTCTTTCTTCTTGATTACTGACAATAATTCCTTCTACGATAATATTTTCTTCAGGATATAGATTTTCATATTTTTTTTCTTGAAATATAAGAATTGTATTTGAAATAATAGAACTAATGGTCATGAAACAAATAACTTGTTTTGTGAAAATTAATTTGATATATCGAACATATCGATGAATTGAAAATAATTGAAAAGATGTATTCTTTTTACTTTTAAAACACTTTCTAAAAAAATTAGACAAAAGCGACATGATTGAATTTTTTTGATTTTTCTTATAAAACAATATAGCTATTAGGATATATAAAAGGACTATACTAAAATGAAAGTATAGCCCCCATATAATTCCAATAATATATCCTATAACTATAACGACAATTGGTCTTTTCAAATTTGCTATCATTCCTTCCTAAAGCTTAAACCTAGATTGGAAAAGAATTAAATTTTCAACCCTTATCTTCCAATTTCATTATAGGATTCTTCTTGCACCTACATAATTATTATTATAATATCCTGTGCTTAAAGAATCAATTCTGACTCCTGTTGATGGAGTTGACGCGTGAATAATTTGTCCTCCACCAATATATATTGCCACATGATTAATTCCAGATTTACCAAACATAACCAAGTCTCCTGGTTGTAAATTTGATCTACTTACTGCAACACCATTACTATATTGTCCTGCAGCTGTTCTATTTAAAGATATTCCATATTGTTTAAATACATATGAAGTAAATCCTGAACAGTCAAATCCTGTACTTGGAGAACTTCCTCCATAAGTATATTTATATCCTAAATATTTTTTAGCTGTTGCCACAATTGATGAACCATTACTAGATGATGGTACACTCGTCGCTTGCGCTGTTGTTGTTTGACTTTTTGTTTGACTTGTTGTATTTGTGGTTGTATTTGTACTACTTGTTCTTCTAGAAGTGCTTTGACCTCTGGATGTTTCTTGTTTACTGTTTGATAATAATGAAGTTGCTATATATCCTTCTTTATCATTTACTTTTACTTTACTCCATCCATTTTCTTCACTATACACTTGAACCTCTGTATTTAGTGATACAGTTGTTACAATTGTGCTAGAAGTATTTGCTTCTTGTCTTACATTAACTGTTGTAGAATTTACATATTGTGTTTTGATTGGTGTTTCTTGTACTGGTCCTTGTTGTTCTTCTTGCACTTCTTCTACATTTTCTTCTACTGGTTCGTCTTTCTTTAATTTATCTTTTCTCAACCAACCTTTTGTTGTTTGTGTTTCTACACATGCCCATCCATTTATGATTTCTGTAACAGTAACTGTTTCATCTGTTTTTAATTCTATCACATCTGTTGCATTAATAGATGGTATTAATTTTAGTTTTGTATTTTCTGAAATTTTGTATTCTCCTAAGGTTATTTCCTCTGTGTTAGTAGTTGTTTCTACATTTTCTTCTGTTGTGTTTTGTTCTTGTTGATTATTTTCTTCTGTGCTATTTTCATTTACTTGATTATTTTCATCTATAGACTCTGGATTTGAATTTACTGTAACCAGTTCTTTACTTACATATCCTGTAATTCTATTATATGTAACTTGATACCAGTCACCTTCTTCTCCAATAATTTCTACTTCTTGATTCAAAGTAATTTGCTCCAAGATTGTACTTTCAGCATCTGCTGTCTCCCTTAAATTAGCAACATCTACATTAATTGTTCCAGTATTTGCTGCTAAGCTGATATTTATAAAAAGCAAGCTAGCTAATGATATAATTGCCATAACAAAAATGCTTTTTATATTCATTTTACTTTTCATTGTAATCCTTCTCCTTAAATATTTTATATTTTAAAAAAAGTAGTACCGAAATAGTATACTATAAATCTAAAAAAAAGTCAAATTTTTGACTTTTTTCTAGAATTTACCAATTCACAGCTCAACCCTTATTTATATAAAAGTAACATTCTGAAGTTTAAAACTCTCATACCACTTGATTTTTTATCAATAACTTTACCATATTATAAATTAATTTTTGTTTTTCCAGATTACACTTGATAATTAATTCATATAAATCTTTATCCATATATCTTATTATATGATCCGTTTTTTCGTTTAGAACGTCATAAATGGAAATATTTAAGAAATCGCATATCTTGATAAATGTTTTTAATTCTATTTTCGTTTTTCCATTTTCTAGTTTACTGATATAATTCATAGATAATCCTAAAAAATCTGCCATTTCTTTTTGCGTAATTTTATTTTCCATTCTTGTTGCTTGTATTCGTTTACCAATATTAGCAAAATCCATATCCATATTATCACTTCTCCTTCATTGGTAAATATAACATTATGAGTTTCATTTGTCAATACATTTTTTTACATAATAGTAAAAATTAAGTTTTTTCTTCATCCTATGTGCCAGTCAGAGGTATTTCTAAACTATTTCATTACGAATGTGATTGGAAAGCATATTAGAAAATTTTATTTAAAATAAATGAAGGAACCCGAATCCTTTTGGGGAGTGTCATTTATTTTAAATTAGATTTTCTATATGCTTGTATTGAACCGAGTAATAAATAGTTTAGGAATACCTCTGACTGGCACATAGGATGAAGAAAAACTTCACTAATTTTCCATACTTTTTAACGCATACGTATTATTAACAATTTTATCATAAGGTGCTGGATTTTCTAGTTCTCCAGCTAATGTCATAACTTCTTGAAGTCTATTAAAACTTTCCTCTTCTAATACAGGTGTTTCATTCCATGCATCAATATCTTTATATGTTTGTATTGCCTCTGTTAACATCTCAATTCCCGTGTCTGGGAAAAAGTCTTGTATAACTGTTGCAATTTCTTCTGCTGTATGTTCTTTTACCCATGTCTGCCCTTTATAAATCGCGTCTGTAAAGTTTTGAATAATCTCTTCATTTGCCTCAATATAACTTTTTTTAGCAAAATATGCTGTATATGGTATTTCTCCTGCCTCTTCTCCAACTGATGCCACAACATATCCTTTTCCCTCTTGCTCTGTTAAAGAAGCCGTTGGCTCAAATAAGGTCACATAGTCAGCATTTCCAGCTGTAAAAGCACCTGCCATTAAGTCAAATTTAATACTATCATCTAATACCACATCTGTTTCTGGATTGATTCCATTCTTTTTTAGTACATATTCTAATGTCATATATGGTACGCCACCTTTTCTTCCAGGAATAACGGTTTTACCCTTTAAATTTTCCCAGCTGAAGTCTTCTTCATTTGTTCTAGAAACTAATAATGACCCATCTTTTTTCGTTACTTGTGCAAATACTTCTGTATAATCTTCTTTTCCTTCATTATATACATATATAGATGCTTCTGGACCTGCAAATCCAATTTCTACTTGATTTGCTAATACACTTGTCATAACAGCATCTGCCCCTTGACCAGTAGATAATTCTATTTCTAGCCCTTTTTCTTCAAAGTATCCATTACTGATTGCTACATATTGTGGTGCATAAAAGACAGAACGGGTTACTTCACTAACATTGATGGTTTGTAAATTATTTTGACTGTTTCCTGTTTGACGTTTTATAACCACAACAACAATCACAATTGCAATTACTAAGATTACGCATGCTAGCACAATTTTTCGTTTTTTACTCATTTCACACCTCCTTGATTTTTCTCCTTATATTTTATGTTTCTTGTTGGAATGTGTGAAATGTTTCGTTTTTCTAAAAACCGTATATTGATTTGTTTTCGTTTATTTTGAATGTTATCACATTTCTATTTTATCTTCCTTCATCTCTTACCAAAGATTCTTGATTTTTTTTACGCTCTAATAAATCTCTTGCAAAATTTCTTCTATACGCATACATTTGTGTTCCAAAATTGATATATGCGCTAGGCAATCCTTCACAATCTTCTAAATATCTTTTTATATGTTCATCTGTGTTTTTACTTAATTGTTTTCTTAATATTTCTTCAGTCTCATGTGGATATGTCCTCATTAAATATGTAAGCATATCTTTATATGTTGAGTGCTCCTTAGTTTCCCCTGGTACATGCATTATAGAAAAGAAAGTTTCTTCTGCTATATTTTCCATGTTTTCACTTCTTAGTGCTTTTTCTATAAAGTCTTGATTTTCATAAAGCCCTAACACTTTTTCATTATCATATAATGGATATAAATCGATATCTTGATTTGCTTTTATATGCATAGACCAATTTTCATCATGTCTATCATAGTTTCCATATAAACAATCATAAACTACCATTTCTATGATTCTTTTTCTAGTTTGTTCTACTTTGGATTGTATAAATTCTTCTGAATAATTTCCAGTAGTTCTATAAAAATCTTCTACTCTAAATGCAACAGCAGATAATACCAATTCTATATTATTATTTATATCTGGTTTTTTTCTCTCATCTTTTATAATTTCTCTATATCTATCTTGGTTATTTTCTTCGAACCTTTCTATTGTAACTTTCCCTGCTTCTAATATATCATTTTGATTCAATTGACTATAAATGATACCCCCATCTTTTTTTATTGGTGTTCCATGGTGTCTTTCTTTATGTATATTTGGATAATATTTACTAAGATGAGCTAACTCGGCTTTACAAGTGGGTATTCCTGCATTGTCAGCTAAAGCACTACCAATAACCTCTCCATAATGATTGCCACAAAAAACATCTTTATTTCCAGGTTCTTGCCTTTGTGGTTTAAACAAGCCTCTTTGAAATGTTTTAGTATCAATATACCATCTTTTTCCTTTTAGCATTCCTACTTTTTCAAAATAATGTGGTATAAAGCTGTCAATATTTCTAAATTTGAACATTTTATTTCTCCTCTTCTAATATATATTTATCTGTTACTAACATACCTTTTGTCTTTCTCAAATACTCAAACTCATCATACTCATCCATTTCTAACTCTTCTAATAATTCTTTTAACTCCTCTTTCGTATATTTTTCAATTTTGGGTAATCTTACTTTAAATATAGCAAATATTTCCGTACTTTCATAAATCTTATCTAAGTCGTAAAAGGGCAATAAAGCTTTTGAAATTGCTTTTTCTTGAATTGCTTTTTCTACATGTTTCCTACTCATTTTAAAATAGTATTTTCCCTTTTCCTTATCTCTAAATAATGCACCTATTAAATATTTTTTATTTGTTCGATAATCTATCCATTTTAAATATAAATACTCCATTTGTCCACCTCATTATTATATTTCCATTCCCTCATGCTCTTTTCTGTCTTTAAATGCTTTTACGATATCTGCTATTTCTTGTTGTCTTTCTAAAAATATTTTTTTAGAAAATTGCTTATGTTCTTCAGATAATCCAGGGCATACTTCCAAAACTTCTTCTAAATGTGGAAAACTATATCTACCAATATCTTCTAATGCATCCATTGTTTCATCCGCATAATTTTCTAATAAATACCTTAAAAACGTGGCTGGTGTTGTATTGCTGATTTGTCCTGGTATTCCCATATAAGATGTCAAACTTTTTTCCTTAAATTTTTCATATTCTTTTTCACTTGACAAATATTTTGTAACGTCATTTTTTTCTTCTTGCATACCTAAGATTTGCTCATTATCAAAAAGTGGATAAAAATCTATTTCATTTGTAAGTTGGTTAACTTTTACACCAAAATTTTCATCATTTCTATCTCTATTAGCAAACATCAAATCAAAGACACACATATCAAAAAAATGTTTTCTCATCTGAGGAATTTTATCACCTTGTCCATGTTGGGTATAATATTCTTCTAAAGTTTTTAATATGATTTCAATATTCACATAATTTAGTTGTGAGTTTGTTTTACCTCTTTCTGTCATTTCCTTATATTTTTTAGGATGTTCTTTTTTATAACTCTCAACAAGTTCAGCTAATGTTTTAAAATTTTCTTGTGGTTGAAGTTGATAATAACTTAAAACACCTTCTACACTTATTGTTTTACTACTATATTTATTTTTTATATCTATTTCCCCTAAATCGACTTTACATACGTCTTTTCCTAATTGCTTTAAAATCAAATAAGCTATATATTCTGCATAATGGTTCGCATATTCTTTATTGTTTTTTAATTTAGAATTATATCCACTTTTAGATTTAAACTCTCCTAATTTTAAGACTCCTGTTGGATCCTTATAGGTCATTGTCGCATGTACTTTTTCATTGCGTTGACTAACAGTCCTTCTTCCATAACTTGTAAAAAAATATCCATTTTTCGGATTTAATTTTTTCTGGACGCCTATTTGTTCATGTATTTCGTTTCTTACTTCTTTTAAACTTTTTACTGGTAACAACATATTTACTCCTTTTCATATACTATATCTATTTTACCATAATTTATGGAAAAATCAAGTAATTGAGCTTTATTGTTTTATGTAAATTCAAATAATAAATATAGCAAATAAAAAACTACTAAAATAAATTAGTAGTTTTTTGCTTACTGAAATTTTTTAGATTTCAATATCATTTTTTCTAATAATAAGACTGCTAAATACATTAATCCTGCTACAATTCCAAGTATAATGACACTTGCCATAACTAGATCTAGTTTAAACACTTGCCCACCATATACAATTAAATATCCTAAACCTGCTTTTGATACTAAAAATTCTCCTGAGATGACGCCTACTAAGGATAGGCCAATGCTAACTTTTAAGGAATTGATAAAAGTAGAAATATTTGCAGGTATAACAATTTGGGTCAATACCTGGAATTTTGTCGCTTTAAACGTTTTTGCCATTTTGATTAGGTCTTTATCTGTTTTAATAAATCCATTTAAGTTTTCTAATATGGTAACTACCAATGAAATCGCAACTGCCATTACAATAATGGCTGGTGTTCCCGCTCCTACCCATATAATAATCACAGGTCCTAATGCTACTTTTGGTAAACTATTTAATACGACTAAATAGGGTTCTAGCACATCTGAAAGAAATTTAGACCACCATAACATAATAGCAATCATTGTTCCTAAAATGGTTCCTAGTAAAAATCCGACAACTGTTTCATATACCGTTACTTTGATATGCATCAACAAATCATTTGCCCCTAAGTTGGTTAGTGTTTCCCATATCCTACTTGGTTGACTCATGATAAAACTATCAATCACATTCATATCTGCTAATATTTCCCATATTGCTAAAAATCCAACTAATATTGCTACCTGTGTTGTTAATACCAGTATTTTTCTTTTTCGATTATGTTTAATATATTCTTTTCTTTCCTGTGACAATAATTTATTCATCAACGCCCAACTCCTTCCATAAAGTGTTAAAATACCCACTAAATTTGGGGCTTTCTCTTACATTGATAGGATTTCTATTTTCCATCTCAAAATCAATTGTATGAATATCTTTTACGCTTCCTGGTCTTTTGGTTAATACCACCACTCTATCAGACATACTAATCGCTTCTGAAATATCATGTGTGACAATAATAGCTGTCATATTTTCTTTTCTTAAAATTGAATAAATATCATTTGTTACCATGATTCTTGTTTGATAATCTAATGCTGAAAATGCTTCATCTAGCAATAAAATTTTAGGCTTTGTTGCTAATGTTCTAATTAAAGCTACTCTCTGCCTCATTCCTCCAGATAATTCAGATGGGTATTTATCTTTAAAATCATAAAGATTATATTTTTTCAATAGGTTCTCTACATATTTTTTACTGTTTTCATCTAGTTTTCCTTTTAATTCTAACCCGAATATGGTGTTACTCCATATATTTCTCCATTCTAATAAGCAATCTTTTTGTAACATATATCCTACTTCTTCTGAAATGCCTTCTACCTTCTTATTTTCTATGTAGATTTCTCCTTTTGTTTTTTCTTCTAATCCACTGATGATAGATAACAAAGTAGATTTTCCACATCCACTAGGTCCTATAATCGATACAAATTCTCCTTCTTTTACTCTAAAATGAATATTATCTAGTGCTAAAATTTCTCCTTCTTTACTTTGATACGTTTTACAAATATTCTTTATCTCTAATATAGTTTTCATGTTGCTTCATTCCTTGTATACTTTATTTAGGTTTTTTAAGGTTTTACCCATAAACCTTTATATCCTTTTATATCCTTTTATATCCTTTTATATTTTTCATGTATTTTGCCATTAATATATTTTATGTAAAATGAAAGAAGATGGTGTATCTATCACACTATTACAACTAACCCCTGAATATATTCAGGGGTTAGTTGTAATGCATATTATTCTAATTTTCTAAATATATTAACTCTTCTAATATAGTATTTTTCATCTTAGGTTGTTTTAAAAATTGAAATAAGTTTATTAAATTATATTTTAATTCCAATATATGATTATCATAAGTTGTCATCTGAAAACATTGCTTCATTGTTTTTCCATAATGATATGTATTTTCTTTAACATATATCACAATAGGAATGATACTTATATTTTTAATATTTTTTTGCTTACAATTTTGAATAACTTTTATACATTCCTGTAAAATTGAATATGGTAAATCTGCAGAAATTTTTTGCTGATACATAATCACATAAAATATTTGTTTATCTAAGTGTTTATATATGATTTTTATACCTTTTTTTCCTCTATAAAATTCTATGTATTTCAATTTTTCTTTTTCTATTTTCGCGTGGCAATCTGAAAAACACTTAAGAAAGAAACAAATTCTTTCTCTATCTTTAAATAGATATTCAATGATATCCTTATATCGTGTTTCTAAATGGTTTCCTAGTAAAAGCCCATATGTTTCACTTTCTTCTTGAACATCTAAATAATCTTTTTGTTTGATATTATGAATACACTGAATATAGTTCTTATATGTAAATTGATATATAACGTCTTTCACCTCCTTGTAAATCAAATTTTGAAGTTACTTTTGGGATTTTTTTGATATTAAAATTTATGATAAAATTTAGACTAAAATATATAAATTAAATTATGTATATTAAATCACAAAAATGTAAAAAATACAAGTATTTTCTGTTTTTTCGTATGATAAATATAATTTTCCAAACATTCGTTTGACTTTTTCTTTCAAATGTTATATAATATTTAAAAATAAACGAGGAAGTGATATTTATGCAAGAAAACAAATTAGCTTTATTCGAAGAAAAAGAGATTAGGATGAAATGGTATAATGATGATTGGTTCTATTCTGTTGTTGATGTAATATTTGTATTAACGAATAGTAAAGATCCAAAAGATTATTGGTACAAACTAAAAACAAGAGTTAATGAAGAATCTAAAATTGAACTATCGACAATTTGTCGACGTTTGAAATTACCTGCAAAAGATGGAAAAATGAGAGAAACAGATTGCACTGATACAAAAGGAATATTAAGAATTATTCAATCTATCCCCTCTCCCAAAGCTGAACCTTTTAAATTATGGCTAGCACAAGTCGGAAGTGAAAGATTAGATGAATTAGTAAATCCTGAACTTGCAATTAATAGAGCAAAAGAAACATACATTCGAAAAGGATATGATGATGGTTGGATTGCACAAAGATTAAAATCAATAGATAGCAGAAAACAACTAACAGATACATGGAAGAATAGTGGTGCCAAAAATAGAGACTACGCATTATTAACAGATGAAATTTATAAAAATACTTTTGGTTTAAATACTGCCCAATATAAAACTTTAAAGGGAATAGATAAAACAAAGCGAAACTTAAGAGATAGCATGGGGAATCTAGAGTTAGCCATAACAAATTTGGCAGAAGTAACAGCAAATGAAATACATCATAAAAATAATAGTTATGGATTAGAAAAATTAAAAGATGATGTTGTAAGAGCTGGTAAAATAACAGGAAAAACAAGGAAAGATATCGAACAAGAAATTGGAAAAAAGGTTGTAGACAAGACAAATTATAAAAATCTTACAAACACACAAACTAAAAATCTACCAAAAAAATAATCTTATTATTTCAATTACTTGAAGAATTTATCAATACGAACCTAACCCGACATAGCAATCAAAGATTGCAGTCGGGTCCCCCAGAACCTTGTTGTCTAAGACAATAAGGCTTTTTCAATCCATCATCTGAAATAGCCTTTTACCCTTTTTATTTTAAATTAAAATTCACTTAGCTATTTTTTTCACTTCTTCTTTCGACAAATATCTCCATTTTCCAAGTTCTATATCTTTTACCCCAATACCTGCAATTGCACTTCTATGTAATGCAAGTACTTTATATCCAATTGCTTCACACATCTTTCTTACTTGTCTATTTTTTCCTTCATGAATGACAATTTCTAATCTCGTTATTTGTTTTTCTTCATCTATTTTTAAAATTTTTACTTTGGCAGGTCTGGTGATATATCCTCCAATATCCACACCTCTTCTTAAATTTTCTACATTTTCCTTGCTGACAATTCCTTTTAATGTAACAGTATAGGTTTTATGAATTTCATGTTTTGGATGTGTCACTTTATATACAAAATCCCCATCATTTGTAAGAATTAAAGCTCCTGATGTATACATGTCTAATCTTCCTACTGGTACTAATCTTTCTTTTACTTTTACCAAGTCCAAAACAGAATCACGGTCAAATTGATCTTTTACAGTAGTTACATATCCGATTGGTTTGTTTAATAAAATATATATTTTTTTGTTTTCGATTTGTACAATTTTATTTTCATATTTTACTTCGTCTTTTTCAGGATGCACTTTTGTTCCTAGCTCTTTGACTACTTGTCCATTTACTTGCACTTTTCCTTGCAAGATAAATTCTTCTGCTTTTCTTCTTGAGGCAATTCCTGCTTCTGCTAAATATTTTTGCAATCGTATTTCTTTCAAAAACGATTCTCCTTTCTTCTTTTATATTACAACTCTGGAATACCATCCATAGATGGTAATTCCGGTATTTCAAATGATTCAAATATATCATCTCCTTGTGCACTATGCCCCTCATTGGATTTATGCTGTTTACTTGCAATATAATTATCTACATTCATTTCCATTCTTCTTGGTGAAAGTCCCATTTTTAGGATCTGTGTAATCCCCTTTTCTCCGTTAAAAGATATTAAGGCTACTTTATTAAAATATGGATCTCCTTTTAAGTCTAATCCATTTGACACATCATCTTGAATGGCTTCATTATATTTTACTAAAAGTCTTATTCCCTGTTTATCAGGACATCCTTGTTTAATATATTCATCATATCTTCTTAAAGTTTCTGGTGAATATACCTCTACACCTCTTTTGATTGCTATATCTTCTTGTTCTAATGGATTTTGTGTCTGTAATGTATTTACAAATTCTAAAAAATATCCTAATTGCATAACTGGATCTAATTTTCTAGTATCTAATTCTATTCCAACAAATGGATAACGGTTATAGTATTCTTTGTAGCTACTCATGTCTGTACTCCAATATTCACTAAATACCTGATATGGTCTTACTTTCTTATTTCTTTTTGATGGTATATCTTCTTCATATAACTCTTCATAATCAAATGGATTCTCCGCATCCTTAATACAAACTACATGATTGGGATACACCATATTCATGGTGTTTAATATGTCTGTATTCATACTATTTAATTGACTTTTATCTATTAAAAGCATCACACTATTATCTTGTTTTAATAGCCTTGCACCTTTTATATTTTTTCTATCTAATACTTCTAATATAGGTTGTAAATATTTTTCTCTTGCAACTTCATTGTTATCTGGAGTTTGTGATATGCTTTGCGTTTCATGTTTTATCACTTCTTGCATTTTTATTCTCCTTTCTATAGATTATTTTATACATATTAAAGTCTCTTTCTTTTCTCTAAATCTTTTAGAATATTTTCAAAATATTCTGGCAATTCTGCTTCTAAATGCATTGTTTCTCCAGTTATGGGATGTGTAAACTCCAAACTTTTGGCATGTAAACATTGTCCTTTTATATTCCATTCATTTTTTCCATTTGAATATACTTCATCACCTACAATGGGATATCCAATTTGAGACAAATGCACTCTGATTTGATGGGTTCTTCCTGTTTCTATATTTACTTGTAATAATGTGTATTTGTCATATCTTTCTAACACTTTAAAATGGGTTATAGCTTCTTTTCCCTTTCTAGTAACAGCCATTTTCTTTCTATCTTTTTCACTTCTTCCAATTGGCATATTAATGGTTGCTTCGTTTTCTTTTACGATTCCTCTAACCAAAGCAATATATGTCTTTTTGACTTTATGGTCTTTTATTTGTTCACTTAAATGTATATGTGCTTTATCATTTTTGGCTATGATGATAATTCCTGATGTATCTTTATCTAATCTATGCACAATTCCTGGTCTGATTTCTCCGCCAATTCCTGATAAAGAATCTTTACAAATTGCCATAATGGCATTTACTAGTGTTCCATCTGGATTTCCATTGGCAGGATGTACTACCATTCCTTTTGGTTTATTTACTACAATAATATCATTATCTTCATAAATAATATCTAAAGGAATTTCTTGTGCTTTTAAAGATATCTCTACTGGGATTTCTTCTTCTACTTCAATTTTATCTCCTACTTGTACTTTATAGGATGCTTTTATCGTTTTTCCATTTACCAATACCTTCCCATTAGTTATTAATCTTTGTATCGCTACTCTTGATGTATCTTCAAGCTTTTCTGACAAATAAGCATCTATTCTTTTGTTATCATTTTCCACTTCGAAATACTTCATTTATCTTATCCTTTCAAAACTTGTATCATTTTATATTCCAATATATAATATTTATTTTTCTTTTTTTACATGTTCGTTTTTTTCCTTTGATTTTCTCTCTGCCAATTCTTTTGCTGAAAAAGACGCAAATATAGCAACAAAAGAAACCCAACCGATTAAAATACAAATATCTGCTATATTAAATGCTGGAAAATTTCCAATGTTAATAAATTCTACAACATATCCTCTGCACAATCTATCTATAATATTGCTAACGCCTCCCGCAAAAGCAAAACTTACCAATATTTTTGTTTTTTTCGTTATAAATTGATTGTCACTTTTTATGATTCCAAAAATAATTGCTATAATCACTAAGTTTGTTAATATTGTTACACCTCTGGAAGTCTCATCATATGCTCCACTCTGTAAGTTTGCTTCCTTTAGTAGTATTGTGCCAGAAGCCAAACTTTTCTCCCCATAATGTATCAGCAGAATTTTTGATAGTTGGTCTATTAATACAATGAGAATTACAATAACAGCTATGGCTATATAAAACTTTTTCAAATTCTTCTTTTCTTCTTTTTTCATAAAATCCTCTCTTTTTAATGTATAATTCACAAGTATACACTCTTTTTTATACATTTAGTCTTTCGTATATTGTAAAATGATCGTCTTCATATAACTCTTTATAATTTGGATCATTTGTTTTTTTGATAATCATATTCATTTTTGAGTTCTTATAAGTAATAACATGTGTAATATCATATTTTTCAAATGTATCTTCATAAAATTCTCCTATATTAGAAGTATCAATAAAATCCATGAAGATATCATCTTCTTTTCCGCTAAATTCTGGTGCATACAAATCTGCTCTAGAATCAATAAATACTGGAATTCCTCTATATATCATATAACTTCCGTAATTGTATTCATTATAAAATCTTGCTGTTCCTAAATCTATATTTTCTAAAATATAATCACATGCTTGAACTGGATAGTCAGATTCATCTATATACACATCGTCTTTTTTTGGCTCATAGAAGTGATAACTTAATGCTAGCATAATAACAATCATCGCAATATAGCCTCCCCTGCCTGAAATTGTTTTTGTTACTTTTTCCAATCCATCTTTTGTATATATTTCAAATAATCCACATATCATTTTATTAACAATAAATACACCTACTAAACAAAACATCGTAAATTGTCTTCTTGATGCTAACATTAAATAGCATAATCCACCAATCATGAACAAATCACTAAGCTTAATTTTCGTCTTTGTAAATGTTAAAATTGCTAAGATTCCTATAATAACAGCTAATGCTTCTGTTTCATTTACAATTGTCATTGGTAAATGTTCATTAATATTTTGTGTTGTATTACCTGCCATTGTTTTAAACAAATACGTATATGGTGTATCTCCTAAGGGTGTTAATAATCCAGTAAATGCACATATAACCATAACTAATATTAACCATTTAACATTTGGATTTTTATGAAATTTAATTTTATATGGATTTTTTAGTTCTTCTTCTCTTTTTATTTTTATTTTCTCATTTCTATTTATTGTACTATTTAAATCTTCTTCTAATTTTAGTTTTTTGTCAGGATTTTTTCCTGATTTGGCTAATCTTTGTATTCTGTAATGCAATATCTTTATATGAACTTTTCTATATATGCTAATTTCTGCTATTATGGCAAGTAAATATTCTGTTATATATGGTAAGAATAAAACAAATATAAATGGCCAAACAGCTACATGTAGGTTAGCAATTAAAGTTGAAATCAATACTAATCCAACTGCATATCGAATTTTTCTGTTTCTCAAAAACATTTCAATACAATACATAATCCATACAAATAAAATAAAAGTAACCAATTGTGCCCTTGCTGCAATATATCCTCTAATAAGATAAATAACAAGTGCTGTTAATACAAATGAAACTAGTTGATTTTTTGCAATTTTGGTATTGACAAAATAAAGAGAAATTCCTAATATGGCAGTTAATATACAAGTCATTACATAAATTCCAGTCATACCAAATCCATCATATATATAATATGTTATTAAATCATATAACCAGTGTGGATACGTATATGACAAACCTTCATGCCAAGAAAAATGGTCTTGCATATCAATTCCGGTCTTGGTTATCTGTTCTCCTATTTTTATGGTATAAAATGTATCATTTTGTAATGTGACTGGTGTCATAGCAATACAAAAAATGGCAATTAATATAATTGCTATGATTCCAAAAAACCATTTAGAGTGAAGTATCCCCTTTATCTTCTCACTTTTTCCATTTTTCTCTTTTTTCTCTTCATCTTTTTTGTGTTTAAACATATTTCTCCTCCACAATTTTTTATTAATATTTCACATTGAAATTATCTCTTATGCAAATATCATATATTCTTTGCTATTGTTTAGAACGACATACACAAGTGGGAAGTATTCATAAATTATTTAATTACGAATGTGATTGGAGATGTTTTAGAATTTGTTATATAATTTATTGAGGAATGTTCACGGTACTCACACAGTGAGGGTCTGAGTGAAAGAGGCTCAATAAATTATGTTACAAATTCTTAAATATCGTATTGAACCGAGTAATAAATAATTTATGAATACTTCCCACTTGTGCATGTCGTTCTGAACAATAACAGTTCTTTAGCATTATATCAAAAAAAGTTTGGAAAGACTATACTTTTCAAACTTTTTTATTTTATTTCTATATATTCATTAAACTGCTTCTTGATTTTCAGTTTCAACTGTATTTTCATGATCATTTTCTTCAATTACTTCTAGACTTCCTACTGAAACTTCATAAGCAACTCTAGTTTCAACACTTCCATCGTCATGTTTCTTTTCATAAGTTCTTGATTGAACTCTACCTACCAATTTTATTTGAGAACCTACTTCAAGATTTTGACAAAATCTTGCATTTCTTCCCCATGCAATACATGGAATATAGTCTGATTTATTATATGCTCTATTAACTGCAAGTAATATATCTGCAATTTCCCTACCAAATGGTGTTTGTCTATATATTGGTTTTTTACATATATAACCAACTAAAACCACTTCATTGGTAACAACATCTTTTTTTGTCATTTCATTTTCTTCTTCACTTTGTTCTTCCTCAGAGATGATTCTAACATCTTTAGCAAAAACAGTTAATATTAATCTGTTTTTCTCACTTTCATAACTATTATATGATCTAAATTGTCCTTTTACTAACAATTTTTGTCCTTGATTTAGTGTATCATCATTAATTAGTCTTTATGAAATAGTAATTG
>CALXEX010000003.1 GCA_944387445.1 uncultured Clostridia bacterium
ATACTTAGTGCTTTTGTTTTTCTATATTTTTTTAAATTTTTATGTCTATTTTTCCCCAGATTATTTAACTCATATTTCTAAATTTTCAAAAACATAGAAATAGGAAATCTTAAAATTTTCCTAAAATAGGCACTTATCATTTGTGGACAAATAAAAAGAACAATGCTATAATCAAAATAACTTTTGGAAAAGGGGAGATATCAAAAGTGGACGTTGTAGAGAGCAATTATTATTTATTATTTTTTACATATATAATTGAAGCAATCATACAAATATTTTTGTTGAATCGTTTTATAAAAAAGCATGTTGAAAAGTATTGGTATGAATTTTTAGGAATTACGATTATCATTTTTTTATCTGATATTTTAGCATATCTTACTTTTGCATATAATTCTGCTACTGGATTAATTTCTTTTCATGGTAAATTGGTTTTTATTTGTGTTTCTATTTTATGTTGCAATCTTATATTATGGATAAGTGGATTAATAATTAAAAATAAGATGAAACGACTAAATGACGAAAATGATAAAAAAATAAAAAGAGTTCCGTTTAGCCTCATAATATTAATTTGTAACTTCATTATTATTTTTATAGCACCCACATTATTAAAATTAAATAACGATAAAATGTCTATCATGTCATATTTAGAACAAAAGTATGGTGACGGAATTTATAAGGTTGTAAAAATAAGAAAACAATATAGTAAAGCTGATGGCTTTTTTACAGGCTATGATGTAAGTGGATATAATTACGAAATAAAAAGTGATTATATGGAAAATACATTTATAATTCATATAAGTAATGAATCTTCATATATATCTAGTGATTACTTCCTGCCAGTATATTATTCTGAAAAATATAATTTAGAATATGAACTATATTATGAGTATGATGATAGAACAAAGGAAACACATTATAATTTTGATAAATTGGAAGAATATATAAGAAATAATATAAAAGTAAAAACAAAAGAAATAGAAACAGAAAACGTTGAGATTGAAGATATTTTTGCAAACTATATTCATTCATGGAATAATATGGATGGTGTACAATATAATCCAAATTATTTTATAATTTCTGAAAATTATGGAAGAATTCCTTCTATGGATGAACTGATGGATTTACTAATTGACTATTATAAGTAAAAAAAAAGAAAATAAAACATAAGATAGAACCCAAATTAACGATATATGATTAAAAAATAAATGATAAAATAGTTTAAGTATAAATAATTGATAGATTATAAAATTCAAATAAAAAAGGAGGAAACTATGATAAAACATATTGTCATGTGGAAATTTAAAGAAAATGAAGAAGAGAAAATGAAAGAATTCTTAGAAGGATTAAATTACTTAAAAAATATCATTCCAGAAATTAAATATATGGAAACTGGAATAAATATAAATCCAGAAAATGAGTATAATGCCATATTAATTTCTGAATTTGAAACTATGGAAGATTTAGAAAGATACAAAAATCATCCAGAACATATTAAAGTATCAAATTTGTGCAAAGCAATAAGACTTGATAGACAAGCAATTGATTATGAAATTTAGGATGTAAAATAAAAGTGACGCATATGATTGCAGAATTATAAAAGATAAACACATGGGAGAGAAAAGTATGAATTTAGAAACAATGAAAAATGCGAATACAAAATATATAGGAAAAGAAATAGAATATTTTAAAGAAATCAATTCAACACATACTTATGCAAAAAATATAGCATTACAAGAAAATCATAGTGGAAAAATAATATTAGCAGAAACACAAACAAATGGAATTGGAACCAAAGGAAGGACATGGTATACAGGAGAAAGTAAAAATATTGCCATGACCATTATCTTAAAACCCAAATGTCCGATAAATCAATTAGAAGGATTAACGCTAAAAATAGCGGAATGTATGCAAAAAGCCATTCAAGAGTTATATGGAATTGAATTAAAAATAAAAGAACCAAATGATTTAATATTAAACGGAAAAAAAGTATGTGGTATTCTTACAGAAATCAATACCATAGCAGAAAAAATTAATTATTTATTAATTAGTATCGGATGTAATGTAAATGAAGAGGATTTCTCAATAGATGTAGAAAATCTTGCAACATCCTTAAAAAAAGAATTTAAAAAAGATTTTTGTAGAGAAGAGATTATCAAAAAATTCATTGAATTATTAGAAAAAGAAATAGAAGAATAGTTCTATTTCTTTTTTTTGTAAATATATATTAAAAGCAACCAGTAATGAGCAATATGAAATACTAAAAAATGAGTTAGCAAATTATATCCAAACGAATTTCATAAATTTAAAGAAAGGAGATTATGATATTTATCATAAAAGAAAAGTATGGAAAATTCAGAAAATAGCAGTTATAAAAATATTATCAATATATTGAAAGGGTTAGGAATTGCTTTTATAAGTACCTTTGTTTTTTTACTGATTTTAGCTATTGTTTTAACATATTCCAATGTTTCAGAAAATATAATTAGTCCAACGATTATTATTATTACAGCACTTAGCATATTAATAGGAAGTAGCATTGGGAATATAAAAATCAAAAAAAATGGATTCATGAATGGGGGAGTCATTGGAGGCGTATATATTATCCTACTATATTTGTTTTCAAGCATATTTCGTATGGAATTTTCTCTAACCATGCAATCCATTATCATGGTAATGACAGGCATTGTTTTTGGGATTTTGGGAGGTATTATTGGTGTGAATATATCTTCAAAATAAATGCATTTATTCAATAGAGTCTGTATACATCACGCGATTCCAATAATTGAGTAGATATTGTTTTTCTGATTTAGGAACAATGTTGATTCTAATGGCAGAAAAAGGTTTATTATGTGCATAAGTGGTTTCTTCACCATCAGAAGAGGCTTTTAACCAACCAATATTTGGTACATAGACTTGATAAACAATGGAATAGTCATCACAATTTTTTAATTGTAAGGCTATACCAGAAAGCCCATATAAATTTTGATTGGCAATTTGAGATGGAATTGGCTTACTGACATTTAAACAAGAGTTGTTTGCTACATTATGTCCTTGTCCACCTAATTGTAAGCTTAGTTTTCCTAAAAATCGTACAACATTAAGACTTTTCATATCATACCAAGTAGAAGCACTAGGGGTATATCCATATTGGTATTTGATTTCAGAATAGTCACATAGAGCAGTCGTATTTTCACCCCAATAGGTATAATCAAATACCCTAGCTTGTAAACTATTTTTATCGATATTGCCATCTAAATACATAACAAGCATTTCAGATTTATAGTTTGTTTTGTCAAGGATGGCTTGTTTGCCAGAAATTTGACCACTATGCTCAAATTGTTTTACAGGATATTTATTATAATTTGCATAATAGAATACAATGTTTTTGGCATTTTTTACATCTACAAAAACTTCAGAAATATTTCCTGCATAATCTGTAATAGGGATTGGATAAGTAATAGGGGAAGAAAATACCTTGGATAAAGAAGAATTGTTGTTATCAAAATCCCAACCATTTATAGGTCTTATATTTTCATTGGCGTGAATGAGATATTGGGATTTGTTATCTTCAATAGACAATTCTTCAGTTGTAGCAGAAGGTGAAAGATTATCAATAGAAATACCTGTATCGAATTTCAAAAAATCATTTTTTAATCCAAAAGAATCTTCAATAATACCTTCTGGAAAAATAAGACTTAAATTTCCATTACCAGTTACATGAGAAAGTACAATATCATAAATAATTTCTCCATGATTGTTAGAAATGAGTTGTATATTCATAGATGGATTGGCTATTGTGTTATTAATTAAAATTTGTATTGTATTACGATTAAAATGATTTATAGCAATGTTTTTTTCTGTGATCTTTACCCTAAGTGTTATCGTATGTGTATGATTGGCATATTTTTCATATCCTGTATTGGTATTAGAAACCGATAAAACTTCTATTATAGGCTTTTTTTCAATTTGAATTTTCACAGCATCAAAAGAAGTGTCAAAAACATATTTTGCAGAACTGAATTGACAATAAAAAGGAATGATACATAGAAAAATGAAAAATAAGCATATCATTAAAAACTTTTTGTTCAAAAAATCCCTCCTTATATAAAAAATATTATTGAAATGCGTATCAGCATTTCTTTTTCAATTTATAAAAGCATTGGGAATTTGAAATGAACGAAATAAAATATTTGAATATGAATATATTCATTATATAGGTAAAAACTGGAAATGTCAATATTTTGGATTTAGAACATTTTGTCGAATTTTGCGATGAAAAGATTGCGAAAATATACATAAATAATTGACAATTATAAAATGTGGAACTATAATTAAATTACATTTTTTCTATAATTTTTAATATTAATTTTTAATTTCAAAATTAGTTATTATCTATTATTACCCAAAACGAAAAATAAATAAAAAAGGAGGTATGCCTATTTGAATAAAAAGAAAACGGCTTTGCTAGTTATATGTGCGATACTAGCTATTACATTATCTTTTATGATTGGTAAAACTTTTGCAAAATATGTATCAGAAGTGAAAGGAACAGGAACTGCAGAAATAGCAAATTGGGTGTTTAAAGTAAATGGAAAAGAAGATGTTGTTCAAAATGTAAATTTATTGTCTACATATCATAATGAAACTTTAATAAATAATAAAGTAGCTCCAGGAACCAGTGGTAGTTTTAATATTGTAGTAGATGCAACAGGTTCTGAAGTAGGTGTAGACTATGCAATAGAATTTTTGAATGAAAGTCAAAAACCACAAAACCTAATTTTTACCTATGAAGATAAACCATATACAACGATACAAGATTTAGAAAAAGATTTATCAGGCACAATCAATGCAAATGATGAAAATAAAATAAGAACTATTACAATTAATTGGGAATGGCAATATGAAACTGGCGAAAATGCAAATGAAATTAATCAAAATGATATAATTGATACAAATAATGCAAAACAATTAGAAAATTATACATTTGATATTCATGTAAAGGGAACGCAAGTTATGCCAGAATAATGTGTGAAATGACAAGATATTAAAATATTATGAATATGATAACCCCTAAAAAATATATAAATTTAAATATGTAATAAAATTTTAAATAAATCAAATATTAGAAATCAAAAATTAAATATTAAAATCAATGTGTAATCCTCTAGATATAAATTATAGAGAAATATGTGTCAACAAAAGATAACAATAAAAAGTAAATTGTAAAAGTATTTAGCAGAATAAATAATCTTTGTTATACATTAAGAGGACAAGCTCCTCTTAATGTATATATAAATAGAAAGGAGAAGCAAATTTGAAATTACACTTTATGTTGAAACCGAAAAAAATTACATTAAAAAATCTAAAAAAAGAGAAAAATAGAAATAGAAAACAAGAATTACTTCTGATTGGTATGATATTGATAATTGGAATTACATTTTTTTCAGGAGTAAGTATGGGAAAGGCGGTATATAATACCAACATAAAAAATAATACCCAAATTGCCAAACCGATTTTAGAAGTAGAAAAAGGTTCAGAAATTATCATTACAGAGGAAAATAAAAAAGGAGAATACACATTTAAGGTAAAAAATTATAATCAAGCAGAAGAAATATCACAAGTAGATTTAACATATTATATCGAAATATTAGAAAATGATTTAGAGAATTCTATTCAATATGAATTATATAATCAAAATGAAAAAATAGAATTGAAAGAAAATAAAACCAGAGAAATGTCATTTCACAAAGATTTAAAAGAAGAACAAAATTACACACTAATCGTAACATATGATGCGAGTAAAAACACAATAGAAGATATTATGCAAGATATACAAATAAAAGTACATTCAGAACAATTGAAAGTATAGGTGGAAAAATGAAACCAAAAAAGAAACGATATGTTATCATCATACTGTTAGTGTGTATTATTTTTTTTATCATACATTTTACAAGATATACTTTTTTGCAAGAAGATTTATTATTTTTTCAATTTTTAAATTCTAGAAGTCAATCAGAAGATATTTCCCAAAAAGAGAAGAAGATTATGGAAGAAAATATACAAAAAACAGAGGTAAATACACATATAGAAAAAATTTATTTTGATGTTCAATATAAAAATAGTAAAATAAAAGCTTTAAATTTAACAGATACAGTAGATAATCAAACATTGGTGTATGAAAAAATTGCCCCAGGAACAAGTGGAAAATTTGATATTGTATTACATAGTAATCAAAACATGAATTATCAAATTGCATTTAAGAGTGAAAATGAAAAACCGTCTAATTTACAATTCTATACATTAGAAAATGAAAAAAAATTTGATACATTAGAGGAATTAGGAGAAAATTTAATGGGTAAAATATTAGAAAATGAAGAAAAAATTATACCTGTGTATTGGAAATGGGGATATGAAGCAAATGCACAACAAAATATACAAGATACATTAGATGCAAAGAATATGAGAGAATATCATTTTTTAATTTATGTGCAAGGATATTAGTTACAGTTCACAGCTTCATCAATCCCCCTAGAGGCTTATGTTCTTCTGGATTTCATAAATTTCTCGGCTCAATATAAATAATAAGAAACTCTAAAATCATTTTATGGCACCCTTTCACTTAGTCCTCGCTACGCTCGACGCGAACATTTTCCATAAAATGATTCAAGAGTTTCTAATTATTTTCCAATCACATTCGAAATTTTATTCAATCTAGAAGAACATAAGCCTCTAGGGGGATTGATGAAGCTGTGAACTGTAACCAAGTATTCTAATAAATTCAATAAAAATACTTGTAAAAAGAAGAGAAAAACTATATAATAGAAATGTATATTGGGGTATCGCCAAGTGGTAAGGCATCGGACTCTGACTCCGACATTCCTGTGTTCGAATCACAGTACCCCAGCCAAATATGTTATAAAAGTTTAGGTAACTATGAAATAAAAAATGGAATAAATAGGGGAAAATAAGAATGAAAAGTGAAAAGAAAAAGTTAATAATCGGAAGTATCCTTGCTTTTGTAGGGATAATTTTCATTAGTATTTTTGTAGCGAGATTTGTTTCAAAATCAATAGCAAGAATTGCTGAAAAAGCTAAAGAAAGTAGAGAACAATTAGAATATACATATAATACGATTGTAGATGAATTAAAACAAAATAATGTCGTTCCAAATACTTGGAGATATGTTGCCAATACATCTACTTCGGAATATCAGGAAGGTAGCTTTGCTAGTAAATATTATTTTTTCATTGATAATGAAAAATATGACAGCTATAAACACTATTGGCTAGAAGGTGTGGAAAAGACAGAATATAGAAATGGATATAATAAAGATCTAAAGGAAGAAGGACAGTATGTATTACATGCTATACGTATATATGATTTAATATATGATACTGATAAGGATTATTATAATGTACATTTATCAAAAGATAAAGTGTATTACTTCGTGGATATTTATGATAAAGCTATTTATTATAAATGTATACATCAGAATGAATATGAAAATGATTATACGATTTTTACGGAGTGTAATTATCAAAGTGATAGTTTGTCTAGTGAATACATTTTTTATCAAGAAAATGGTGAATGGAGAAGTGAAAAACTTATAAGAGAATAGTATAAGTGAGCCTGTAATAGCCATTTACTGTATAGCCGAATCCTGAATAGTGGATTAAATCACCAAAAAAATATGGAGGAACAAAGGATGAAAAGAGATAATTCTGGTATTACCCTAATTAGTTTGGTAATTACGATAATTATATTATTCATATTGTCATCAATTGCCATATATAGTGGAGTAGGTACAATCCGTTCAGCCAGATTAACAAAATTTACAGTAGAATTGAAAATGATGCAACAAAAAGTAAATGAGTTGTATGATAGTTATACAAACAATAAATCTGTAATAGTAAATGGAATAGAGTATATGGGAAAGGGAGAATATACTACCCAAACTACAGATGATGGACAGACTCAAATGATAAAAACAAAACAAGGCATACAAGATATTGGAAATAATCTAGAGGAAAATTTTAGCACAAGTAAACTAGAAACCATTTTTTCAATAGAAGAATCAGGCGTGGCAGATAAAGAAGAATACAAATATTATGATGCAGAAACCTTACAAGCATTAGGATTAGAAAATATGGAGTATACATTTTTTGTGAATGTGGAAAAAAGAAGTATTATCAGTACAGTAGGATTGGAATATGATGGAAAAACATATTATACGTTAGATCAAGTACCAGATGGTGTATATAATGTGGAATATAATAATACAGAAAGAAACTAAAATATAATATAAATACATTAAGGAAACTATTTTGAGTTTTCAGAATAGTTTCCTTTACTTTTTGGTAAAATTAGGATATAATGTAACAAGTTAACAAGAATAAAAAAGGAGAGATTGATATGCAAGAAAACAAAAATAAAGTAAATGAAAATCAAACAGAAGAATTAGATATTAACCATTTAATGCAAATCAGAAGAGATAAATTAGCAGAATTACAGGAACAAGGAAAAAATCCATTTGAAATTACAAAATTTAATAGAACCAATACAGCAGGAGAAATCAAAGCAAATTATGAAGCATTTGAACAAAAAGATGTAACGGTTGCAGGAAGAATTATTGCAAAAAGAATTATGGGAAAAGCATCATTTTGCACCATTCAAGATAGTGATGAAAAAATCCAAAGTTATGTTAGTATCAATGATTTAGGAGAAGAAAGCTATAAAGCATTTAAAACATTTGATATAGGAGATATCATTGGAATAACAGGTTTTGTATTTAAAACAAGAACAGAAGAAATTTCTGTTCATGCAAAAGAAGTGACATTACTTACAAAATCTTTAAGACCATTACCAGAAAAATTCCATGGATTAAAAGATATGGATTTAAGATATCGTCAAAGATATGTTGATTTAATCATGAATCCAGAAGTAAAAGAAACATTTATTTTAAGAAGTAAAATTTTAAAAGAAATTAGAAAATTTATGGATGAACATGGATATATGGAAGTGGAAACACCAATGCTTACAACAGTGGCTACTGGTGATGCTGCAAGACCATTTATCACACATCATAATACATTAGATTTACAAATGTATCTAAGAATTGCACCAGAATTAAATCTAAAAAGATTAATTGTTGGTGGTTTTGATAAAGTATTTGAAATTGGTAAAAACTTTAGAAATGAAGGAATGGATATTAAACACAATCCAGAATTTACAAATATGGAATTTTACTCAGCTTACGAAGATTATAATGATATGATGGATATAGCAGAACAATTAATTTCAACTGTTGCAAAAAATGTATTAGGAACAACAAATATTACTTATCAAGGACAAGAAATCGATTTAACTCCAGGTTGGAAGAAAATAACCATGATAGATGCTATAAAAGAAGTAACAGGTATTGACTTTAATACAATCAACACAGATGAAGAAGCACAAGCTTTAGCCAAAGAAAAAGGTGTTGAATATGAAGAAATCAAAAATACAAGAGGACATATTATCAATGAATTTTTCGAAACATTTGTAGAAGAAACCTTAATACAACCAACATTTATCATGGATTATCCAGTAGAGGTATCACCACTTACAAAAAGAAAGAAAGAAGATCCAAGATTGGTTGAAAGATTTGAATTATTTATTGGTGGAAGAGAATATGGAAATGCTTATTCAGAATTAAATGATCCAATTGACCAATATGAAAGATTTCTAAAACAAGTAGAAGCCAAAGAAAAAGGTGATGAAGAAGCTGGTGGAATGGATGAAGATTTCGTAAATGCACTAGAAATTGGATTACCACCAACAGGTGGAATGGGAATTGGATTAGATAGATTAATTATGTTATTAACAGATTCTGCTTCTATAAGAGATGTATTGTTTTTCCCAACGATGAAGCCAATAAATTAACAATATTTGAAACGGTATGATAAATAAAAGATAAAAGGAGTAAGTATGAAATCATACAAAGGAACAATTGCAGAATGTTGGTTACCAACTTTTGAAAATGTATCAAGAGAATTTATTACGCAAACATTATATAAAATATTATTTAGTGAAGAATTACCTAATTTTAGATTTGCATTTATGGAAGATGAAGCAATTGCTTTTATAGAAAAAGTTTTAAGTGATTATAGTCAAAAATATGATTTTTACCAAAAAGAATCACAAAAGATATTGCAAACACTAAAACAAAAAAATGAAAATGCAAAACTTCCTGTAATGATAGTAAATAATTATAGACAATTTTTTGAATTATTAAGGCAGTTTTATGAAAAGGATATTGAGTTATATTTTTTAAGAAGTGAAATGTCTGGACTTCAAAGGTATGAAAAAGATAATTGTTTTGAACTAATTTGGCTAAGAGCGACACCAGATGATTTTCATCATCCAGAAGAATTTTTAAGGAAACAAGTAGAGATGATAAACGATAACACTTTTGAAAAATATGATAAAGAAACTTGTTTAGGAAAAATGTCTTTTTTGGATAACCATATACTTTGCGTAAAAAATGGTATAGCAAGACCCTGGGACGAAAATTCAAGAGAAATTGAAATCACAATTTACGATAAAAAATATTATGATAATAAAGAGCTATTTGATAGACCTCATTATACACTTCCTGTGATAAGATATGGGATTTTCGAAGAAAATGGAAATAAAGTATGTTCTATTGGCTCAATACAAGATAAAATGGATAGTTATGAAAAAAACAATTTGGGTAAAAAAGTAGAAAGAGCAAAATATAGAGTGAATGCAGGAGTACCAGAGGAAGATACATATAAAGTTGAGCCAAAGATGCTATTGTCATTAAGCATTTTTATAAATATGTTACATAAAGAAGGAATCAATGAAATCGAAGTTCCAAGTTTATATGTCCTTGATTATGATTATCATATTAGAAGAAACCCACAAATCTTGTCAGCATTTGAAAAGAAATGGACTGATGAGAAGATAAAAAAATATCCTGAAGTATATAAAGAAGCAACATATCATTTTGAAAGAGCATATAAAAAAGAGGATTTGATTAGCGAAATAAAGACGGAACGATTGTTACTCATTTTTAGAAGGTTACTTCACCATTATTCGAATGGTCATATATTCAGTTATCCAGGAGACGCAGATAGTTTTATGCATTTAAAAATACCACGTGTAGAGTGTGAAGAGGATATAAATGGTAAGATTTTTAAAGAATTGTATAAATTACAAGAACAACCAGAGGAAGAAAGATACAAGAAGGATGATCAGGAGGAAGTAAAATGAGAACGATAGAAACGAAAAGATATATCTTAAAATTAGTGGAAAAGAAAAACGTAAATAAAATTTTCAAGATTTTAAGTAATCCACAGGTTATAGAAAATTTAAATATGGACATTCATACAAAAATAGAGGATACGATAGAACTATTAAATGAGTATTATAAAGGATTAGAAAAAGGAGAAAAGTATCCATATGAAATATTAGATAAGGCAACAGGGGAGTTTATTGGAATATTTTTAATAAAATTAGATTTATTTGATGAGGACTGTTATGAATTTACTATTTATCTAGATGAAAAATATTGGGGAAATGGTGTTTATACTGAAGTGTTGCCCTACATGACACAAGTCGCTTTTGAAGATATTGGTACGGGAAATTTTAGAGGATTTGTTATGGATAAAAATATAGCTTCAAAAAGAGTATTGGAAAAATGTGGATTTGAACTTGAAAAAATATTTAATGTTGATGGAATTGAAGGAAAAATATATAGCTATTTAAAGGTAAATAATAATAAATAGTGATTTAAAGAAGAAAAAATAATTAAAAAGTTTCTCAAAAGAGGAAGATAGGAGTATTTATGTTTAATTTTTCATTTGATAAAAGAATCATTTATATTATATTAGGAATCATGGTGTTATCTATGGTTGTACAATATTTAGCAAATCCAGGAATGCTATTTTCACTATTAATTAGTGTACCAGGTGTATTGATTGCGATTACATTTCATGAATTTGCCCATGCATTTGTTGCGGATAGATTAGGAGATGATACAGCTAGAAGAGAAGGAAGACTAAGCTTAAATCCATTAGACCATTTAGATCCAATTGGAACAGTATTATTACTATTTGCAGGATTTGGTTGGGGAAAACCAGTTCATGTAAATCCAAGAAATTATACAAGAAAAATGTCAATGGAAAAAGGAGAAGCGCTGGTTTCCATAGCAGGACCTGCCATGAATTTTTTACTTGCTATTTTATTTGCAATTGTATATTATGGAATTTTTAAATTTACAGGTGTTTCATTTATAAATTCAACAACAGGATCAATTATCATGTTATTAATACGTCTAACTGTATCAATTAATGTAGGATTAGGATTATTTAACTTAATTCCATTACCACCATTAGATGGTTCAAAAGTGATTATGCCATTTTTACCATATAATGCAAAACAATGGTTTATGAATAATGAACAAATCTTTTATATTGTATTTGTTGTATTATGGATAACTGGTTTAACGTCTTATATTATTTCTCCAGGTATTGAAGCAGTTACTGGTTGGATATCTAATTTAGCAATGCTTATTTGGGGATTATAAACAGTATAAAAATAGAAAATGTCAAAAGCCTTCGATTAACTAAGTATAGTCTTTCGAAGGCTTTTGACATCTTTTATTTACGAACATGAAATTCAATTAAGAAATCTTCATAAGTGTAATAAACTCCCAAAGCTGGAATCTTATTGATTTCCATCTGTTCGTAAAGATTGTAATATTCATTTTCCCCCTCAGAAAGGTCATATACAACCCTTATGGTGTGATCTTCAGATGATACACATTTTTTAACACCCGCCTCTGAATAGTAATAAAAATCCACAAAAGTGGTCGAATATCTGTGTACATCTGGAAGCTTTTCTGCTCCCTCGTAGTTTATCTCGACACTTTTTATCAACTCATTTTTTTCAATGGTTTCAAATCCTCCTAATCCCATAAAGAAAATACAGACAAAAATCTGAATAAACAGGAAAAAAATTGTCAGATTAGATGTTTTATAATTATAAATTATAAATATGATACCGGCTATTGAAACAACAATGAGGGGATAACAGGGAGATAATTCTACAAAAAATATTTGAAGAAATCCCCAAGCTACAAGCAAAAGTGTTATGGAGATAAACACCATGTTTTTTCCTTTAATTAACCGTTCTCTAATTTTTGCACGCCTAGGATTGTTTTTAACGTTGTCTTTTGTTAATCCACAAATCTTATCAACGATAATGTAGAATAACACTAGCATTCCAATTTCAATTCCTGCTAGTAAAAGAAAATAATTTAAATTAATCATAATAACCTCCTGACATTTGTCATTGTGAATCTACGATTTATAAGTTACTATATAAACTCCTAGTTCAACATAGGAGATGAAAAAAATAAATATAACCATATATTAACATAATTTGTTTAAAATAGCAACAATATTCAAAAATCTTTACTTATTTAGTCATAAATGATATAATTAGCAAGGAATAAGACAACAAAAATAGAATTAAAAAAGAAAAAATAAAAATAGATAGAAATATTTATAAAATTATATGGAGGAAACATGAAAGATATTTACACATTAGGAATAGAGTCAAGTTGTGATGAAACATCAGTAGCAGTTGTAAAAAATGGTAGAGAAATTTTGTCTAATGTTATTGATACACAGATACCAATCCATGAAAAATATGGAGGTGTTGTACCAGAAATTGCATCTAGAAACCATATTGAAGCTATTTCAAGAGTAACTAAAAAAGCATTAGAAGAAGCAAATATATCACTGGAACAAATAGATGCAGTTACACCTACTTATGGGCCTGGGTTAGTTGGTGCTTTATTGGTTGGATTATCTTATGCAAAAGCTTTGAGTTTTGCAATCAATAAACCACTAGTTGGTGTTAATCATATTCAAGGACATATTGCAGCAAATTACATTACATATAAAGAGCTTGAACCACCATTTTTATGTATGATGATGTCAGGTGGAAACACTCAAATTATACATGTAAAAGATTATACAGAATTTGAAGTTTTAGGAAAGACAAGAGATGACGCTATTGGAGAAGCATTTGATAAAGTGGCTAGAGTGGTAGGGTTGGGATATCCTGGTGGACCTAAAGTAGATAAATTGGCAAAAGAAGGAAAACCAACCATAGAATTACCAAAAACACATTTTGAAAATATGGATTTTAGTTTTAGTGGAATCAAAACAGCAGTTATTAATTTACATCATAAAAATCCTGAAATTAATAAAGCGGATTTATGTGCTAGTTTTGAAAAAACAATAACAGAAATATTAATTGAAAACATAAAAAAAGCTATGAAAGTAACAGGAATGAAAACCATTGCTTTGGCAGGAGGGGTATCAGCCAATATTTTTATAAGAAAAGCATTTTTAGATTTAGGACAAATACAGGATGACAAAGAAAAACAGGAAAATCAAATACAAAACGATATAAAAATTTATATGCCAGATCTAAAATTATGTACAGATAATGCAGGAATGATTGCATCAGCTGGATATTATAATTATATGCAAGGAAAAAGGGATGCATTAGACTTAAATGCAATACCAAATTTAAAATTATAAAAAATGGAACTTGCTGTATAGAAAGAAATTTATATAGAGGCAAGATATAAATCAAAAAAATCAATAAAAACAGATTAATGAGAATGGAGCAAATGATACATGGCAATATATACAATAGGAGACCTTCATTTATCCTTTAATGAAGATAAACCAATGAGTGTATTTGGGGAAAATTGGGAAGGATATGAAGAAAAAGTAAAAGAAAGTTGGATAAGCCTGGTAACAGAAAAGGATTTGGTTATATTACCAGGAGATTTTTCATGGTCTATGTATTTAAAAGATACGTATAAAGACTTTGAATATCTAAATGCTTTACCAGGTAAAAAAATATTATTAAAAGGCAATCATGATTATTGGTGGTCTACAGTTAATAGTATGAGAAATTATATAAAAGAAAACAATTTCCAAAATATTGACTTTCTATATAACAATGCTTATGAATTTGAAGATAAAATCATTGTAGGAACCAGAGGATGGTCTTTTGGAGAAGATGCAGAAAGTAAAAAAATGATTCAAAGAGAAGTAGCAAGATTAGAACTATCTATAAAAAGTGGAATAGAAAATTATGGAGAAGACAAGGAAAAAATTGCATTTTTACACTATCCACCAATCATTAAGCAACATCTACAAAATAATGAAATAAATGCATTTATTGAAATATTAAAAAAATATCATATAAAGAAATGTTATTATGGACATTTACATAGTACAGCAATAAAAGAAGCAGTAGAAGGAGAACATTTTGGAATTGATTTTCAATTGGTGAGTGCAGATGCTACTCAATTCAATTTAGTAAAAGTGGAATAACAGGGGGGCCAATGAGCCTTGACAAAAAAATAAGGAATTGATAATATATACATATATTGGGGGAAAGTATGAATATATATCCAGATGCATATTTTAAAAGAGTAGAAGATATTGATGTGGAATTTTTAAATAAACATAAGATAAAAGCTTTATTATTAGATGTAGATAATACGCTAGTAGACCATACCAAAAAAATGACAGAAAGTGTCATAAAATGGGCAAAAGACTTAAAAGGTCAAGGTGTAAAATTATATATATTATCGAATACAAATGATAAAGCAAAAATCGAAAGTATTGTTGAAAAAATAGATATACCATATCAATTATTTTCGATGAAACCATTAAAAAGAGGTTTTAAAAAAGCACAAAAAGCATTAGGAGAAAAAAATGAAAATATAGCGATTGTAGGAGACCAAATCTTTACAGATGTAATTGGTGGAAAAAGATGTAAGATGTATACGATATTAGTTGAACCAATAAAAGAAAAAGATTTTTGGTATACTGCATGGAAAAGACCAATAGAGAATAAAATAAAAGAGAAAATCAAATTAGAAAAGTAAAGCAAAAGATAAAAGATGACAAGATGAAAAGTAAAAAGAACAAAAAAGGAGAAAGTAATGTATTATAATGATGTACATATAGGATATTACTTAGCAGTTGCGATATTGGGCTTATTTGTAGGTCAGTTGGTTGATTGGGCAAATAAACGATTACCAGAATATAAAAAGTTTTTATCATTAGATATATGTAAAGAATATAAAAGACATTTTCAACCAAACTATATATTGATGTTGTTAACATCTGCAATTTATGTAACATTAGTCTATACCTTTGGGGTAAAAGATACATGGATTGCCAATTTAGATTTAATAAAATTTTTGATTTTAACACCTATGTTGTTATCTGCATTTGTCATAGATTATAAATTTCAAATCATACCAAATAGACTGAATTTAACCATATTTGAAATTGGACTGGTATTTGCTTTTATCTATGGCTTGTCAGATGTGGCAATTACTTTAAATATGTTATTAGGAATGCTAGCAGGTGCAGGAATCTTTTTAATCATTACATTAGTAGGAGGCTTATTCTTTGGAAAAGAGGCCATGGGATTTGGCGATGTGAAATTAATGGGAGCATTAGGACTATTTTTTGGCTTATCCAATATTGTCATTATCACACTAATTTCTTTCTTGATAGGTGCAATACTAAGTATAGGATTATTAATCACAAAAGTAAAGAAAACAGATGAATATATACCATTTGGACCATTTATCGTAATAGCAACATTTATTAGTATGTATATACCATTTGAAACAATAAAGTTTATATTAATGAAGATCTTTACATTAGGAATGTATAACTAAAAAATTAACGGATAATATAGAGAAAAGTTTTTTTAAAGCGAGATTTGTCTCGAGACATTTTTCCAAGATATAAAAATAAATTAAATAATAAAGGGGATGAGAGGATGAATCCTAAATTACAATGGTTAAGAAATAAGATGTCTAGTTTAGATTTACAAGGTTTGATTATATCTAATCCAATTAATATCAAATATTTGACAAATATAGAGGCAGAAGGCATATTGTTATTAACAAGAAAAGAAAATATCTATATTACAGATGCAAGATATATAGAGCATGTACATAGTATTTTAACATTATATGATGAAATTATTGTCTATGATATGAATGATGTATCAAAAGAAGATTATGAAAACTTCTTTATGTTTTGTGAAAATGTTGGTTTTGAGGAACATTATGTTACATATGCACAATATAAAGAATATATGCGAAAATATAAAATTAATAGTCTGGTAGAAACAGAATATATTATAGAAAAACAAAGAATGATTAAAGATGAAGAAGAAATTAGCAATATTCGAAAAGCATGTGAAATTACAGATAATTGTTTTTCATATTTGTTGAATTATATTAAACCAGGCATGACAGAAAAACAAATTGCCAATGAAATTGAAGAATATTATAAACAAAGAACAGATGGATTATCTTTTGATACAATTGTTGCATCAGGAGAAAATACGTCAAAGCCACATGCGATACCAACAGATAGAAAAATACAAGATGTTGATATTATAACCATTGATATGGGATGTAAGGTAAATGGATATTGTTCAGATATGACACGAACTTTCTTTGTAGGGGAAGTTCCAGAATATGTAAAGCCAGTTTATGATTTGGTATTAAAAAATCAAACACAAACAGCAGAAGATTTTAAAGATGGAGCAAGTACAAGATTATTAGCTAAAATGGTGGAAAATGATTTTAAGCTAAATGGATATGATTTGGTTCATAGTTTAGGTCATGGAGTAGGAATGGAAATTCATGAAGCACCATATATTAGTTATAAAGCAGATGGCTCACTAAAAGAAAATATGGTTGTCACAAATGAGCCAGGAATCTATATCCCAGGAAAATTTGGTGTAAGAATTGAAGATACAGTACAAATTACAAAATTTGGTTGTATAAATTTAACCAATTCTGAGAAAAATTATATTGTAATAAGGGCTTAAAATCAGCAAAATAGCTTGATTTTTATTGGAAAATGTAGTAAAATATATAAAGTTTTGAAATAGTATTTGAAAAATGAAAGGAGAAATGAATATGGCATCAGTATATTCAGCAGGAGATTTTAGAAATGGAACAACATTTGAAATGGATGGAAATGTATATAGAATTGTAGAATTTCAACATGTTAAACCAGGAAAGGGATCTGCATTTGTAAGAACAAAATTAAAAAATGTTATCACAGGTGCAACATTAGAAAAAACATTTAACCCAGGAGACAAATTCCCAGCTGCACAAATAGAAAAGAAAAATATGCAATATTTATATAATGATGGTGGTTTATATTATTTCATGGATAATGAAACATATGATCAAATCCCATTAAATGAAGAACAAATAGGTGATTGCTTAAAATACTTAAAAGAAAATATGGAAGTAACCATTCTTTCATACAAAGGTAATGTATTTGCAGTAGAACCACCAATATTTGTTGAATTAGAAGTTACATACACTGAACCTGGATTTAGTGGAAACACAACAACAACATCTGGAAAACCAGCAAAATTAGAAACAGGTTTAGAAATCCAAGTACCATTATTCGTAGAAATTGGAGATGTCTTAAGAATTGATACCAGAACAGGCGAATATATGGAAAGAGTATAGAAAGGTGAATCTTAAATGGCTAAACTAAGAGAAGAATATAATAACTTTTTAAAGGATATTGAAAAAAATTTAAAAAACAAAGAAGATTTAGAATATGTAAAAGTCAGATTTTCAATGTTTGTTGATAAAGTCATTGACGAAATGGATATGCTTGTAGACTATAAAACACAGAAAATGAATGAAATAGAACAAAAACAAAAAGAAATCGATGATAAAATGAGCAAAATGCAACAAATTATTGATAATATTGAAAAAGATATTTATTCTGATGAAGGTTTTGATTTTGAGATCATTTGTCCATATTGTGATAATCAATTTGTGATAGATGTTGATGAAGACAAAACAGAAGTAGAATGTCCTGTTTGTAATAATATTATTGAATTAGATTGGTCAGGAGATGTAGAAGAAGATTCAAATTGTAATGGAAGTTGTTCAGGGTGTCATGGTTGTGATGAAGAGCAAGAAGAGCAAGAAGAACAACAAGAACAACCAGAAAAAAATCACTCAGCAAAAAGTGAAGATAAAAAAGAAAATCAAGAAGAAAATAATGATGATGATATGTAAATATAAATACAAAAAGTGCCACAGATGAGGTTCCTCATTGTGGCACTTTTTGTGATTCTAACAGTCATCTGCTCTGAATAAGCAAAGAAACGCAAAAAATGGTATTAGCCCTAAAAAGAGCAGAAATGAAAAAATCACGATAGTAGCAACTAATTTACCGAACAAACTATAATTTGTTAAGTAAAAAATTAGAATGCCAACAATTACCATAACAGTAAGAGATGTTATGGTCATTCCTTTAACATGAAAAAATATATCCACAAATTTTGTTAATCGTGGATACCTCCGTGTCAAAGGCAGGTTATTCATTTCCATGAAATCCCTCCTTTCTAATTTGTACAGTGAATTTTCACTGTATGTACATAATACCATAAAAAATGGTTAAAGTAAATATTTTGATGTGTTATAAGGAAATAATTAATAGAAAAATATAGAAACAGTTAAGATTAAAATTGAATTTGGTTTGAAATAAAGACTAGAAGTATTAGAAAAAATCTAATGGATTTTGATATTTTCCATCTATTCGAATTCCTAAATGAAGATGGGTACCAGTAGTAGCACCATTGGTAGGTTTACCGGAAGAATCTGAATATTGATTACCTTTTACACCATAAACATATTTCGGGCCTACATACCCAATGACTTGACCTTGTTTAACGTGGTCTCCAACTTTTACAATATAATTGGGAGAACAATGACAATAAGTAACTCTATAATTATCAAAAGAAAGGGTAATGGTATATCCACCAGCACCTAAAAATTGAGTAAAGGTAATTTCTCCATCAGCGACTGAAATCAATTTTGTTCCTTCTGGTGCAGGAATATCAATACCAGAATGAGAAGAAGAGGCACCAGAAGTTGGTGAAACTCTCTTTCCAAAATAAGAGCTAATTCTGGTATAACCAGGAATTGGCCAAACAAATCCGTCTGGGTTAATAGAAATAATTTCAGAATCTAAAGTATTTTGATAATAAACATTGTTAGAGCTAATTACAGGAGTAAAAAAGATAGTAATAAATAAAATAAAAAAAATCAGTATGTAAATAAAAGATTTTATATTTTGAAAAATAAAAATCACCTCATTTGAATAAAAAATTATTTTAAATTTATATTTTGAAAATAGAAAAAATAATAGATCAAAATTGAGATAAAAATATTTTAAGATTATTTATCGAATAAATCAGAATGGGAACCAGTTCGAAAAGCAGTTAAAATTAAATTGTTTTTATCAATAGAATATATTAAAAGCCAATCAGGTTGTATATGACATTCTCGGTATCCGTTTGTAATTACCGAGCAAATAGTGATCTTTATATTTGCTCGGTAAAGGAATATTATTTGCTAACATTTCTACAACCTGATGTAATAAGTTCATATCTAAACCACGTTTTTGTGCTAACTTATAGTCTTTTTTAAATAGATTTGTATATCTTACAATTAACATTTATCACTCTTCTTTCTCTAAATCTTCCCACATTTTGTTTAGATTTGTATACTCTTTACTTAAGTTTATACCTTTTTTGGCTTCTTCCATAGTTTTTATTGTTTCTGCATTTAGTTTAGGTTTTTTTATCATAAAAGGGATACTGTCAGTCAAAACTACTTGTTTCAAAAAGATGGTGACTGCTTCAGCAATATTCATTCCTAAATCACTTAAAGTTGATTCAACTTGTTTTTTTAACTCTGGTTCAATCCTTATATTTAACATATCTGTTTTAGCCATCGCTAAACACCTCCAATTTTTTTACATCTAAATTGTAACACATAGCAAGTACAATGTCAACACAACATACCAATATATTATATTAGTATTTACAAATAGAGGTGATAATATACGAAACATTTACTTTCGCCCTCGATTTATTTTTACTTTGAGCGCAAGGTAATTTAAAAAGTTTCATATTGCTTTCTATAGAATAAAAAAATAGAAACCATAAAACTGTTGCACAGTTTGGTTTCCATTGTGGCAGGGGTAGAAGGATTCGAACCCTCACAGGCGGTTTTGGAGACCGATGTGCTACCATTAACACTATACCCCTATAAACAATTTAATTACAACAATTAATATATTAGCATAAAAAAAGTTTTTTATCAATATTTTTTATGAAAATTATTGACTTTTTTTAAAAAGGATAATAAAATATATAAAATTATATATCTACGGAGAAGAAGAAAAAGTGTGATGATATTTACTTAAAGAGAGTTGGTGAAGGTGAGATACCAATAGTAAATACACATGGGGAGCTTTGGAGTGGATTTTGAATGAAGGTGCTTAAAACTTTAGATAACGCTAATCTAAGTTTTAGGAATTAGGGTGGAAACGCGGAAATAATAACTTTCGTCCCTAGCTATATGCTAGGTATGAAAGTTTTTTTGTTTTAAATTGATTACATTCAGCATCTTGCACATTTTTATTTCATTCATCAAACTTCGACGTATAAACATACGCCTTCAGCTTGATGAATTCATAAAAATGCACAATATACTAAATGTAATCAATTTAGAAAAGTAGAGGTACATTTATCATCTATCACATTTTCGTAATTTATTTCAAACCTCGATGTACAAACATATTACAAAAAAACTTTCATGTTTCTAGTAAATAAATAAAAAGAGGAGGAATTGTTATGTTAAAATCAATGGACACTTTAGTAGCACTTTGTAAAAATAGGGGATATATTTACCCAGGTTCAGAAATTTATGGAGGATTAGCCAATACTTGGGATTATGGACCTCTAGGAAATGAATTAAAAAACAATGTCAAAATGGCATGGAGAAAGAAATTTATTCAAGAAAGTAAATATAATGTAGGATTAGATGCAGCGATATTAATGAATCCTACAACATGGGTAGCATCAGGACATGTAGGAGGTTTCTCAGATCCATTAATCGATTGTAAGGAATGTAAAACAAGACATAGAGCAGATAAATTAATAGAAGAATGGGCACATGATAATGGAAAAGATATGATTGCAGATGGTATGTCTGATAAAGAGTTAATAGATTTTATTAATGAAAATAAAATACCATGTCCTAATTGTGGAAAAACAAATTTCACAGATATTAGAAAATTCAATTTAATGTTTAAAACATTTCAAGGTGTAACAGAGGATAAAACAGCAGAAATCTATTTAAGACCAGAAACAGCGCAAGGTATATTTGTAAACTTTAAAAATGTAATGAGAACAACAAGAAGAAAATTACCAATGGGAATTGCACAAATTGGAAAAGCTTTTAGAAATGAAATCACACCTGGAAACTTTACATTTAGAACAAGAGAATTTGAACAAATGGAACTAGAATTCTTCTGTAAACCAGGAACAGATTTAGAGTGGCATGCATATTGGAAAGAATTCTGTAAAAAATGGTTATTGGATTTAGGAATTAAAGAAGAAAATATTAGACTAAGAGACCATTCAAAAGAAGAATTATCACACTATAGTAATGCAACAACAGATATTGAATTTACATTCCCATTTGGTTGGGGAGAATTATGGGGAATTGCAGATAGAACAGACTTTGACTTAAAGAGCCATATGAAGGTTTCAAAAGAAGACTTCACATATACAGACCCAGAAACAAACGAAAAATATGTACCATATTGTATCGAACCATCATTAGGAGCAGATAGAGTGGCATTAGCATTTTTATGTAATGCCTATGATGAAGAAGAAATTGGTGAAGGAGATACAAGAGTTGTATTACATTTACATCCAGTATTAGCACCATTCAAAATAGCAGTACTTCCATTATCTAAAAAATTATCAGAAAAAGCACAAGAAGTACATGAAAAATTATCAAAGAAATTTATGTGTGATTATGATGAAACAGGAAGTATCGGAAAGAGATATAGAAGAGAAGATGAAATTGGTACACCATATTGTTTAACAGTAGACTTTGATACACTTGAAGATAATGCAGTAACTATCAGAGATAGAGATACGATGGAACAAATTAGAATTCCAATTGATGAGGTAGAAAGCTGGTTAGAAGAAAAATTAGAATTCTAAATGTCGCATAGAGATCGTTTTTGGTTGAGACATTTTTATGAATGTTGCATGTTAGAAAAAATTATGGTAAAATTTATGGGAGCAACTTTTTAACAAGGTTAGCACTTAAATGTTTTTAGCAGAAAGGAGACAACGATGGAAACTACAGGAAGAGTAGAGGCACAATATACGGATGCATTAATCACAGAAGTATTAGTGCCAGAAGGAGGCAAGTATTGCACTGTGCAACAATACGATGGAAACAGATTTAAAGAAGCAGATGAGAGATTGTATAAGCTTTCTACAAGAATCTCAAATCACAGAAGCAAGTTATTTGAATCAATCAGAGTTTAGTAACATGTTGTCAAAGCTAAGATATATGGAATCACAGGTATTGTGGTTCCATGTTCATTTTATGAAACTTTAGAAATATTTTTTTAGTGTACAAGAATGGTCAGAGTTCAATGAAAGTAGAAAAATTATTAGTTGTATTTAGTATAAATTTATGGTAAAATCTATTACATAGGAACATTCTAATAGGAAGTGCAAAAAGAAAGGAGACAACAATGAAGCGGAAATATGAGACATTTGAGCCGGAAAGAATAGAGAGAGTCATGGCAAAAAAAGAAGATGGCAATGTAATCTTTAAAGGTCATGATGGTGTCTGTCAATCTTT
This sequence comes from uncultured Clostridia bacterium, assembly GCA_944387445.1. Classification (GTDB taxonomy): domain Bacteria; phylum Bacillota; class Clostridia; order TANB77; family CAG-508; genus CAG-269. Next base: position 23,849 of record CALXEX010000003.1, read on the forward strand.
GTGTCGATTGACGATGGGAAGAATAGGGAACAATGATAGTTCCTTAATCGATTCAATCCGTATCAAGTAAAAGGGATTGTATGTATGTTGTCAAACTTAAGACATGGAATCACAGAAATTGTGATTCCATGTCCATTTGAGTGAATTTCTGAATATGCAAAGTGAAAAAAAGAGAATAAAAAAGGAAGATAGAAAATGAATTACAGAATTGTAAATGGCTCTATATCTTATGGAGCTGAAACGATATTAGAAGAAATTAATTTTGAAATAAAAGAAAAAGATAAAATAGCGATTATTGGAAGAAATGGGGCAGGAAAAACCACTTTTTTAAATGCCCTTATAGATAATGACATTTTAGAAGAGGGGATTGGAGAAGAAAAATTTCATGTATATAAACAAGGAAATCCTGTTATTGGATATTTGAAACAAATGAATTTTGAAAATTCTAATAAAACGATGTTAGAAGAAATATTAGAAGTTTATAAACCAATTTTAGACTTAGAAAACAGAATACAAGAAAAAGAAAAAGCTTTGCAGGAAAATACAGATGAAAAACTCATAAAAGAATATACAAATGCTCTAGAACAATATGAAATACAAGGTGGATATGTATATAAAAAAGAATATGAAATAGCCATTAAAAAATTTGGTTTCAAAGAAGAAGATAAACATAAAAAAATAAGTGAATTTTCTGGAGGACAACGAACCAAAATTGCTTTTTTAAAATTATTATTAAGTAAGCCAGATATCCTATTACTAGATGAACCAACAAACCATTTAGACATAGTAGCGATTGAATGGTTAGAAAATTATTTAAAAAATTATCCAAAAGCAGTAGTGATTGTATCACATGATAGAATGTTTTTAGATAAGATTGTCAATAAAGTATATGAGATAGAATATGCCAGTATGGTGGAATATAAAGGAAATTATGCAGATTTTGAAAGGCAGAAAAAGGAACGATATGAAAAGCAATTAAAAGATTATGAATATCAACAAGTAGAAATCAAGAGATTACAATCCATTGCAGATCGATTTCGATATAAGCCAACCAAAGCGAAAATGGCATTATCAAAATTAAAAAAGATTGAACAAATGACAATTATAGAAAAGCCAGAAAAATATGATTTAAAAACATTTTATGCGAATTTTGATGTAAAAGTACAAAGTGGAAAACTAGTATTAAGAGCAGATAAATTAGAAATAGGATATGATAAGCCAATTGCAGAAGTATCTTTTGAATTATATAAAGGACAGAAACTAGCCATTATTGGAGAAAATGGAACAGGAAAATCAACTTTATTAAAAACATTGAATGGAGATATACCAAAAATTAACGGTGATTTTGAATATGGATATCATGTGCAAACAGGATATTTTGACCAACAAATGGAATTTTCAAATCCAGAAAATACGATATTTGAAGAAATAACGCAAAACTTTCCAGAATTAACAACAACACAGGCAAGAACATTATTAGGAACTTTTCTTTTTACAGGAGAGGAGGTATTCAAAAAAATAAATGTATTATCAGGAGGAGAAAGAGGTCGCTTGCAGTTGTGCAAAATTTTAAAAAGCGAACCAAATGTGTTATTACTAGATGAACCAACCAATCATATGGATATTGTGGGAAAAGAGAGTTTAGAAAACATACTAAAAGAATATACAGGAACTTTAATTTTTGTTTCTCATGATCGATATTTTGTAAATAAACTTGCAGATTGTATATTAGAATTTGATAATGGAAAAGCAACTTTTTATCATAAAAATTATCAGGAATTCTTAGAGTATAAAGAAAATCATAAAGATACAACAGAAGAATTACCAAATTCCAATACAGTAGAAGAAAAAACAAACTTGAATGAAAAAAATAAGAAGAAGGAAACCAATTCATATTTTATAGAAAAAGAAAGAAATCGAATACAAAACAAGATGAATAAAATCGAACAAGAAATAAATGACAAGGAAAAGAAAATTCAAGATATTGAAAAAGAAATGATGAAAGAAGAAATAGCTTCAGATTATATAAAGTTAAATGAATTACAGGAAGATATACAAAAAATTAATCAAGAAATAGAAGAGAAAATGCAAGAATGGGAAGATTTAAACAATAAACTTTAAATTTAATAGACTTTACAGGAATTTTATGATAAAATACTGCCTAAGATAACTTTGCAGTAAAAACAAGAGGAGGAAGAATATGAGTAAAGTCAGAGCTGTTAATGGATTTGAAATACGGGAAGAAAGTAACAAAGACAACAGAAGAGTAATTATCATAGAGTATAAGATTGATAATGAATTTTTTGCACAATCAACATACTATGATGTGGATGAAGAAAAAATCCAGAAAGTTAAAGAAAAACTTGAAGATTATACATCCACAAACCGAGAGGCAGAAGAGTTATGTAGGACGTTACATTTACCGACAATAGTTCATTCAGTAGACAGAATCATGTATGACTACTAAAAAACGAATTGCAAGGAGAAGAAGGAACCAGAAAAATTTTTGGTTCCTTCTTCGATTAACTATAGTTTTCAATATTTGGATAAAAAATCTAGCAAGATAAAAAATTATACAAAGATAATTGCTTTATAATATTTGTTCTAATTATATAAATTTCTTTCATATAAATCTTGAATAAATACATCTTTTTCTTCAAAATTGTCAATAAAACCGACCTTGGCAATATTATCATTTACCCCTTGAATCCATACAGGTCTATCATCATAAAACACATCACACTTTTCTTTATTTGCTAATATAGAATTAATCCTAGAAATATCCATAACAAATTCCTCCTCTTAATTAAAAATAAATTATCTTTTGGTATAAAAAGCTTCTAATTAAAATATATCCAAAAATGAACTTTATATTCATAAAATATTTATACAGAGAAAAAATTGGTAATGAAAAGTTATAGATTTTTGCAACTTTATACAATGCTTGACTTAAAACTTGATTTCATATACAATGAAATAGGGGAAGAACTAAAGGAGGAGTTATATGAAAATACAATACAAAGATAAAGTGATGGAAATAGATAAACCAATGACAATTAGTGAATTGTTAAAGGAAGAAATCGAAAATAGTGAATATACAGTAGTAGCTGGTATTTTTAATAATGAATATAAAAATTTAGAATCTATTATAGAAGAAGATGGGAAAATAGAATTAATTGATATTTCTTCAAAAGAAGGAATGAAGGTTTATAGAAGAACATTAATATATATCGTAGGAAAAGCATTTGAAAACATATGTCCTAACAAAAAAATGGAAGTGAATTATCAATTATCTAATTCAATGTTTTGTGATTTAATAGATGAAGAAGTAACAGATGAATTTTTAGAAGAATTAGCACAAGAGGTTAGAAGAATCGTAAAAGAAGATTTGCCTATCAGACAAGTGATTATGAATCGAGAGGAAGCAACAAAATTTTTTAATGAAACAGAAAGCTCAAAAGGAAGATTGCAATTAGATTTAGAAGATAATAATGAAATCTTTATGTATTACTGTGAAGACTATTATAACTATTGTTATGGAACATTAGCTAATCGAACAGGTATTACAAAAATATTTGAAATTGTAAAATATAATGATGGATTTTTGGTAAGATATCCAAGTCAAAGTGACCCAGAGAGAATGCCAAAATTCGTAAAGAATAAAAAAATAGCATGGGCTATGGAAGAATATGATGATATCAATAAAATTTTAAATATCGATAGAGTATATAGAATTAATCAAGCGATAGAGGAAGGAACTGTTAAAGATATTATTTTATTGGCAGAAGCTTTACATGAAAAGAAAATAGCGAAAATTGCAGATAATATAGCCAAAAACAAAAATATAAAAATGGTATTGATTGCAGGTCCATCATCATCAGGAAAAACAACTTTTGCACAAAGATTAGGAATTCAGTTAAAGCTAAATAGAATTAAACCAGTAACTATCTCAGTAGACAATTATTTTGTAGAAAGAAAAGACACGCCAAGAGATGAAAATGGAGAATATGATTTTGAATGTTTAGAAGCAATCGATTTAGAATTATTTAATGACCATTTAACAAGATTGTTAAATGGCGAAGAAGTAGAGATGCCACAATTTGATTTCCTTGTAGGGACGAAAAGATATAATGGAAAAAAATTAAAGTTAGAAGAAGATGAAGTATTAGTTATAGAGGGAATCCACTGCTTGAATGATAAATTAACAAGTAAAATATCAGCAGAACAAAAATATAAAGTATATATTAGTGCATTAACTGTATTAAATTTAGACAGATTTAATAGAATATCTACAACAGATACCAGATTAATTAGAAGAATTGTAAGAGATTATCAATTTAGAGGATATTCAGCCAAAAATACAATTGCAACATGGAATAAAGTAAATGAGGGAGAAAAGAAAAATATATTCCCATTTCAAGAAGAATCAAACTTCATATTTAATACATCACTAGTATATGAAATAGGAGCATTAAAACCAATTATTATGCCACTACTAAAAGAAATTACCAAAGAAGATCCAGAATATGCAGAAGCATCTAGACTAATGAATATGCTAAAATATTTTGAAGAAATACCAAAAGAATTTGTACCAAACAATTCATTATTAAAAGAATTCTTAGGTGGAGGAGATTTTAAATATTAGGAGAAAAGATGGAAAGTAGAAAATTTACAGAAATTGATGAAGAATTTATATGTGATAATTGTGGAAAAAAGGTTCCAAAACTAGGCTATTCTTGCAGAGATCATTGCCCATATTGTTTACATTCTAAACATGTAGACAAAAATCCAGGAGATAGACAGGAAACTTGTCATGGAGACCTAGAGCCAGTTTCTTTAGAAATTGATGGAAAAAAAGGTTATGTGATTATTTATAGATGTAAAGCATGTGGAGCAATTAGAAAAAATAAATCGGCTAAAGATGATAATATGGATTTAATTATAGATTTAAGCAGTAAACAAATATAAAAAAGAAGGGGCAGACGTTATATGAACTAATTTTTTAGTTCTATCGTCTGTCCCTTTTGTTTCATTTTGAAACGATTTGGCACGTTCCTAACGTTTCAGATTTCTTTATTTAAATTTCCATTTGTATAATGGCTACCGTCAAATCTTTGATTATTATGTACTCTATGAATAATTTCATTGATTTCTTCAATTGTCTCATCTAAAACATCAATTCTTGCATAATCAATATTAAACTCTTTTGGATAGATAGATGTTATTTTACTATTAAAGATGGTTGTAACTGTTTGTATATTATCAGGTAAAATTCTAAATTTCATATGTAAACGGTCTTTTAATTCATAGATATTATCTGTAATACATCTTTGTTTACAAGTTGGATAACATTTATCGGTTTCACCCAAAAGGCAATAATTCATATTTAACAATGGGGTTCTACCATAAACGATTATTTCATTTGGTAAATCTGTGCAATCACATAAATTATGAATAATTTCTCTATTTAATTCAGGAGATATGGTATATCGGCAAATTCCCAAATTTTTTAATTCTTTTATCGTATTGGAATTATACACATTAAAGGTATAATTGGTGATTAATTCTAAGTGTTTATTTAAATCTGCAAAAAGTGTATGTAATAATTTTATATTACAGATATTTGAAATGACAAATCCTTTAATATGGTAATTGTTTAAAGTGTTTTCTATATTGTTAGATAATAGATTTTTGTAATTGGATTTTATAATAGTTGGCATATAGATATATACATGAAAGTTATTATCTAAAACATGTAAAATTTCTTGATAGTCTTTTATAGAAAAATATTTTAAAGGAATATATACATTTTCAATATCATGTAGTTGCGAATAATCAAAATCTTTATGCAAAATGTTTAATAGAAGAGATAATTTTGTCTTTTTTATAGGATGGCTTTGCATATCAAGTTGTTCTTTTTCAATTCTAATAATGTCTTTATCTGTAGAGGAGTTTTTATCTATATTAGAAGCGTTTCTTTTAATTGTTTTAATAACATATTGTTCCACCATTTGTAAAATGGTTCTTCTTAAATCATTTAAGGTACTTAATTTAGGAATAAATAATTTATCATCAAGTTCTATTTCTAAATTTTTAAAAGCATAAGGGGTAGATGCTGTTTTAGAAAATTGAGAAATGATGGTATTTTTATCCATTGGCCTTGTTTTTGCTTTTAAAGGAATGACATCACTTGTATATTGTATGTTTAAATCTTTATATAATTCGATGTTACTAGCAGATGTAACTGTAATAGAAATTGGTTTATGTTCTTTCATAGTAATATGACAATTTAGAAGTATTTTCCTATTTTCTTTTGAGCAACTATTTTGTGCCAAAAGATTTAATTTTTTAGAACTCATTTTGTAAATTTGATTTCCTAATTTAATGTTTCCTTTCATTCTACCAATGACAACTGTTTGACCAATTTCAGTAAATTTAATGTTTTTCATATTGGTATCCATTAATTCTGAAATGGTATAAGTACCTTGTTCTTTTTCTAAAGAAATGGTATCACCAATACCAATTGGTTCATTTAATTTAACCGTAATATATCCTTTTTTGGCATTATATTTCTGAACTTTACCTAGAAATAATCCCATATTATTTGGTTTTTCTTTAAATACCAAATTACGGTTAGCCTCATTGCTTAAATGTCCAGAAGAAGACATACCTCTATTAAACACTTGTAGCAATTCTTTTTTATCATCTTCATCTATTACATAGTCATTATCAGATAAAGCTAAATCTATATATTTTCGATAAATTCTTGTTACAGTTGCTACATACTCAGGGGACTTCATACGTCCTTCTATTTTAAAAGACTTTACACCAGCTTCAATTAGATTTGGAATATATTCTAATCCACATAAATCTCGAGTGCTTAATAAATATCCAGAGTTAATGGTTTTATTATTTTCCAATAATTCAAATGGAAGTCTACAAGGACCTGCACATTTTCCTCTGTTTCCAGAACGTCCACCTAACATACTAGAAAATAGACATTGACCAGAATAAGAGATACAAAGAGCTCCATGGATAAAGGTTTCTATTTCAATATTTGTATTTTTACAAATATAGGCAATTTCATTAACAGAAAGCTCTCTTGCTAAAACGACTCTTTTAAAGCCAAGTTCTTGTAATTCTAAGGCTCCATTTAGGTTATGGACAGTCATTTGTGTACTGGCATGAATTGGCAAATCAGGAAAAGCACTCATTAATGCCATAGCCAATCCTAAATCTTGAACAATAATCGCATCAATCCCAAATTCATAAGCTTTTTTTGCGACATTCATGGCAGATTCAAATTCTGTATCTGTTACCAATGTGTTTAATGTTAGATGGGTTTTGACACCACGAATTTTTGCATATTGAATGGCTTTTTCTAAATCGTTAAGAGAAAAATTCGTAGCAAAAGCTCTCGCACTGAAAGTATCGCTACCGAAATAGACGCTGTTAGCACCATTTTGAACACCAGCTTTTAAACATTCAAAATCACCAACAGGAGAAAGTAGTTCAACCATAATTTCACCACCTTTTTCGTTTTATACTATCTATATTATTTCAAAAAATCTTTTTTAATCAATTTTACCTAATTATAACATAAAATGCCTGAAAATTCTAGGTTACATAAAGTTACAACAAAAAAGCGGGAAATATTTTATTCTATATTGTCAGATAAAATAAAATATGATTAGAACATTTATGGATTTTTTAATATAGAAGATGTATCATCATTTTATATACAATAAACAAAAATGTGATTCAAACAGCAAAAATACCTGTAAAAATGTGATAAAAATAATAAAAAACTTTGCAAAAATGTGATTATATGGTATAATGATAATAGATAATGTATATATTATAGATGGGAAGTGTTGCCAGATGAAAAGATTTATAATGGAAAAATTAATAAAATGGAAAGATAGTAAATATAGAAAACCATTAATTCTAAAAGGTGCTAGACAAGTAGGAAAAACATATATTATAAAACAATTTGGGGAAGAGAATTATGAAGGAATTGCTTATTTCAACTTTGACCATGATGAAGATTTGCATAATTTGTTTGTCAATACAAAAGATCCCAAAAGAATACTAGAGCAATTAGCATTCATATATGGAAAAGCAATATTACCAGAAAAGACATTAATATTTTTTGATGAAATACAAGAATGTCCAGACGCTTTAAATAGTTTAAAATACTTTCAAGAAGAGGCAAATGAATATCATATTGTTTGTGCAGGAAGTTTGTTGGGAATAAGATTATCACATACATCCTTTCCAGTTGGAAAAGTAGAATTTATGAATATGTATCCAATGTCTTTTAGTGAGTTTTTAATTGCTGATAATTGTGAAAACTTAGTAGAGTATATGAAATCTATTACAAAAATTGAAAATATTCCAGAAATATTTTTTAATCAATTAGAGGAAAAATTAAAAGCATATTTCATTATCGGAGGAATGCCAGAAGCTGTATATTCATGGGTAAATGAAAAAAATATGGAATTAGTAAATGCCATACAAGAAAATATATTAAAAGCCTATGAAAGCGATTTTTCAAAACATACACAAAATCATGAAGCAAATAAGATTTCTTTAATATGGAATAGTATACCATCACAATTAGCAAAGGAAAATAAGAAATTTTTATATCAAACCATAAAAGAAGGAGCACGTGCAAGAGAATATGAAAGTGCGTTAAACTGGTTAAATGATGCAAATCTGATATATAAAGTATATAATGTTAGCAAGACAGATTTTCCATTAAAAGCATATCATGATTTAAGTTGTTTCAAAATCTATATGAATGATGTAGGATTACTTAGAAGAATGGCAAATTTAGATAGTAGAATTGTGATAGAAGGAGATAAATTATTTGAAGAATTTAAAGGTGCTTTTACAGAAAATTATGTATTAAATATGCTAACAATGCTTTACGAAGAAGTTCCAAATTATTTCACTTTTGATAGATATGAAATAGATTTTGTGATTCAAAATAGAAATAGAATTATACCAATAGAGGTAAAATCTAATAAATCAACTAATCATTCTAGTTTAACAAAATATAATGAAAAATTTAATAATGATATATCTATCAGATTATCAATGAATAATCTAAAAAAAGATGATAAAGTGTTAAATATACCGTTATTTTTAATTGAATATATGGAGAAATTTTTATAATTGTAGATAAAAAATAGAAAATCATGTTAGTCAATATGTGATTTTCTATCTTTTTTTGACTTTTATCAAAAGAATAAAATAAACAAAAATTTTCTTAATTTATTTCATTTTGTTCGCTTGAAATGTAAAAAAAATAGTATATAATAGAAAACATAGGAAAGAGAAAAACAAAGGAGCAAAGATACATGCAAGAAACGGTAAAAACAAAAAAAGTAGGAGAAATATTTCGTGACTATCAAACAAAATCCAATATACAATATGCCAATATTCAAGGATTAAATGTAGTAAAAAAGACAAATACTTTGCAAGTTATATTGTATTTTGACGAATATATAGAAATCAAAGAACTATGGTTTTTTGAAAAATTTTTAATCGATAGATTTCATTTTGAACATATTGATATGATTATCAAATATCATGAAGGTGTTGTACTAAAAGATATTAAGACAGAATGGAGAAATATTATTGCTTATATGTCACACAAATATCCATTAATGAAACCAATGCTTTTATTAAAAAGTGATGTAGAAGTTGATGGAAATGAAGTTAATATCAAAATGCATATTCGAGGAGCAGAATTTTTAAAGGCCAAAAAAACAGATAAAGAATTAGAAAAAGTTTTGAAAAATTTATTTGGAAAAGAATATAAAGTAAATCTTACAGAACAATTATCGAAAGAAGAAATAGAAGAAATACGAGAAGAAATTAAGCAAGTAGAAGAAAAAGCTATAGCCCATATTGAAGAATTAAATGCTGAAAAACAAAGAGAAAATGTAAACAATGAAAATCATGATGAATATGGAAATGTACCAGAATACAATGATCCAGATTATGTACCACCTACAGATATGGAAGGATATATTCCAGAAGAGGCGATGGATGGAATACCACCAATAGAAGGAATGGATGACTTCCATGAACAAGAATATATTATGGGAAAACCATCAAAAGCGAAAGAAAATAAGGTAGCGATAAAAGATATTACAGCAAGTAATTCTAGAATTACCATAGAAGGAAGAGTGTTAACAAGTGAATGTCGTGAAACCAGAACAGGAAAAGGTATGTTGATTTTTGACATTTATGATGGAACAGGAACAATTACTTGTAAATCTTTTGCAAAAGATGCAACAGAAGGCAATGAAATTATTGATAAAATTCAAGATGCAAAAGTGATTAAAGCAGTTGGAAAAGCAGGATTAGATGCCTATGCTGGTGATGTAACGATTATGGCAAATACGATTATGGTAAGCCATATGGATGTTCCAGAATTACCAGAAGAAGATGAAAGCACACCACTAATATTGGGAATGAATCCAAATATTACAGAACCATTGGTAAAAATTGCCGAATTAAATGTAGATGATGGAAAAGTTTCTATTGAGGGTGAAGTTATCGATATGGAGGATAGAGAACTAAAGTCAGGAAAAACCTTGCTTAGTTTTGATATCTATGATGGAACCAGCAGTATGACTTGTAAAGCGTTCTTAAATAAAGATAATAGCAAACGAGTGATTAAAAGAATTAAAAATGCCAAAGGATTGAAGATAGCTGGAACAGCACAAATGGATTCTTTCTCAAATGAATTGACAATTATGGCAAATACGATTGTAGAAGGAGAAGGCATTAAAAAGAAGATTAGAGAAGACCATGCAGAAGTAAAAAGAGTAGAACTTCATATGCATACAAAAATGAGTCAAATGGATGCCATGACCTCAGCAACAGATTTAATCAAAAGAGCTATGAAATGGGGAATGAAATCAATTGCGATTACTGACCATGGTGTTGTACAAGCATTCCCAGAAGCCCATAAGTTATTGGGATATGACAATCCAGATATGAAAATTATTTATGGTGTAGAAGCCTATTTAGCACCAGATAATACAAAAACCGTATATAATGGTAAAAAACAAAGTATTGATACCACATATTGTGTATTAGACTTGGAAACAACAGGATTTTCAGCAACAACTGAAAAAATTACAGAAATTGGTGTTATGAAAGTAAAAGATGGTGAAGTTATCGATGAGTTTAGTTGTTTTGTCAATCCTGAAAAACATATTCCAGAAAGAGTTACAGAAGTTACCAACATTACAGATGAGATGGTAAAAGATGCAGAAACCATTGATAAAGTATTTCCAAAATTATTAGCATTTTTGGGAGATGACAAAGAAACGGTTATTGTAGCACATAATGCAAATTTTGATGTTGGATTCTTAAAACAAAATGCCAAAGTATTGGGATATGATTTTGATTATACGTATTTAGACACTTTAAGCTTAGCGAAAGATTTATTCCCAGACTATAAGAAATACAAATTAGGAAAAATTGCAGAAAATTTAGGAATTAAAGTAGAAGTCGCACACCGTGCTTTAGATGATGTAGATACAACAGTAAAAGTATTTAAAGTGATGGTGGATATGTTAAAGAAAAAGGGAGCAACTATCGTAGAAGACATTGATAGAGTAGCAAAAAGTGAAGAGGCAAAAAAAGAAGAATACAAAAAACTAAAAACTTATCATGCTATTATCTTAGCTAAAAACTATGTAGGATTAAAGAATTTATATAAATTAGTATCTTTATCACACTTACATTATTTTTATAGAAAACCACGTATTTTAAAAAGCTTGTATAAAAAATATTCAGAGGGATTGATACTTCGGAAGTGCCTGTGAAGCAGGAGAGTTATATCAAGCAATTGAGCTTGGAAAAACCGATGAGGAAATCGAAGAAATAGCCAATGACTATGATTATTTAGAAATACAACCAACTGGAAATAATCAATTCTTAATTCGAAATGGAACAGTTGCAGATGAAGAAGCCTTAAGAGATATTAATAGAAAAATTGTAGAATTGGGAGAAAAATTAAATAAACCAGTTGTAGCTACTTGTGATGTGCATTTTATGGACCCACAAGATGAAATTTATAGACGTATTTTAGAAGCAGGACAAAAATATGATGATGCAGATAATCAAGCACCATTATATTTAAGAACAACTGAAGAAATGCTAGAAGAATTTAGCTATTTAGGAAAAGAAAAAGCCTATGAAGTGGTTGTAACAAATACCAATAAAATATCAGATATGTGTGACCAAATCAGCCCAATATCTCCGGAAAAATGTCCACCACATATTCCAGGTTGTGAGCAAATGATAAAAGATATTGCGTATAATAAAGCACATCAGCTATATGGAGACCCATTACCAGAAATTGTGCAAACAAGATTAGATAAAGAATTAGATTCTATTATTAGAAATGGATTTTCTGTTATGTACATTATCGCACAAAAACTGGTATGGAAATCAAATGAAGATGGATATATCGTAGGTTCTAGAGGGTCTGTTGGTTCTTCATTTGTGGCAAACATGACAGGAATCACAGAAGTAAACTCGCTTCCAGCACATTATAGATGTCCAAATTGTAAATATTCAGATTTTACAGATTATGGTGTAAAAAATGGATTTGACTTACCAGACAAAGAATGTCCCAAATGTGGTCATAAACTAGATAAAGACGGAATGGATATCCCATTTGAAACGTTCCTTGGATTTAATGGAGATAAAGAGCCAGATATTGACTTAAACTTCTCAGGAGAATATCAAGCAAAAGCACATAAATATACAGAGGTTATCTTTGGAAAAGGAACGACGTTTAAGGCAGGAACGATTGGTACAGTGGCTGATAAAACCGCTTATGGATATGTTAGAAATTATTATGAAGAAAGACATATACCAATTAACCAAGCAGAAATTAAAAGAATATCACATGGATGTACAGGAATCAAAAGAACAACAGGACAACATCCAGGAGGAATTATCGTTGTACCAAAAGGAAGAGAAATCTATGAATTCTGTCCAGTACAACACCCAGCAGATGATCCAAACTCAGATATTATTACAACGCATTTTGATTATCACTCAATAGACCAAAACTTGTTAAAACTAGATATACTAGGACACGACGATCCGACCGTTATTAGAATGTTGCAAGATATTACAGGAATAGACCCAACGAAAATTCCACTAGATGATAAAGCAACCATGTCTATCTTTAGCTCAACAGATGCTTTAGGTGTAACACCAAAACAAATTGGCTCAGAAGTAGGAAGTTATGGAATACCAGAATTTGGAACAAAGTTCGTAAGAGGAATGTTAGTGGATACTAGACCAACTACATTTGATGAGTTAATTCGTATATCACGGATTATCACATGGTACAGATGTATGGCTAGGAAATGCTCAAAGTTTAATTGAAGATGGAACTGTAACCTTAACAGAGGCTATCTGTTGTCGTGATGATATCATGATATATTTAATCAAACAAGGATTACCACCAAACTCTGCATTTAAAATCATGGAAACTGTACGTAAAGGTAAAGCTTTAAAAGATCCAGAAAAGTGGAAAGAATATACAGATTTAATGAGAGAACATAATGTACCAGAATGGTATATCAAATCTTGTGAAAAAATAAAATACATGTTCCCAAAAGCACATGCAGCAGCATATGTAACAAATGCTTTCAGGATTGCATGGTTTAAAGTACATGAACCAAAAGCCTATTATGCAGCATTTTTCTCAATCAGAGCATCAGATGAATTTGATAGTGAAATTATGACTTTTGGAGAAGAAAAAGTAAAAAATAAAATGAAAGAAATCGATTTACAAGGAAACAATGCAACACAAAAAGATAAAGCCATGTATCCTGTATTAGAACTTGTCTTAGAGATGTATGAAAGAGGAATCAAATTTTTACCAATTGATTTGTATAAATCAAGCGCTACAAAATTTATTGTGGAAGAAGATGGAATCAGACCACCACTAAACAGTATAGCAGGACTTGGAACAGTAGCAGCACTAGGAATTGAAAATGCTAGAAAAGACGGAAAATTCATGTCTATTGATGATATGAAAATTAGATCTAAAGTAGGAGACTCCGTAGCAGAATTATTGAAAAAATTTGGATGCTTAGATGGCATGAGCCAAAGTAATCAATTAAGTTTGTTTGGATAATGTCCTTTTGGGGACGTTTCTGTTTGGGACATTTTTATGGAAATATTTTGGGATTAGGTTTGTTTATCTAAGGAATTTTGTGGATGGCTCAAAATTGCTAAAATAGACTTTGTTTAAAGAGAAAAGGGGGATGAAATGTCAGAAAAATTACTAGAGATTATATTTTTATATACATTTTTATCAGCAATAGGAATTATTATATATTGTGTAAAAACAAAGAAGTCAGAAGCGGCAACAAAACATATTATCTGGATAGCATTTATTCCTATGTACCTTATGTTTATATATATTCCGTTTTGGTATGCTAATATTTTATTGGGAAATAATGGAGCTACCATTTTAATGATGATTATGTTTCTTGGTTATTTAATAATCAGAATAGGAATAGTCATATATAATAGGATGAAAGTAAATTTATCAAAAGACGAAGGAATTTATGTTAGAGATGTGGAAGTAGAATATAGTCCAGCAGTACTTTCTTATTTACAAAATCAAAAGATTGAGGAGAAAAAGGATATTGTAGCATGTATCTTAAATTTATGTGCAAAAGGATTTCTTAAAATAGAGAAGAAAAAAGAAAATTATTATGAATTAAATCCTTTGCCAAACAAAGATAGTGAAACATTAAAAAAAGATGAAAAATATTTGTATAGCACAATTTGCAAAAAAGAAAAATTAGATATGAATATATGGATGAAATATATAAAAGAGGAATTTGAGAGCTATCATTTTACTAAGAAAGATAAGATACGAATAGATTTAATATTTTTATATTCATATTTTATTATGATGATCGTTTTTTTGATATACCTACAAGTTAGTGGAGGAAATCAAAATTATAGTGGAATCTTGGGTACAATGTTTATTCTACTGTTTGTGGGTA
This sequence comes from uncultured Clostridia bacterium, assembly GCA_944387445.1. GTDB lineage: Bacteria > Bacillota > Clostridia > TANB77 > CAG-508 > CAG-269. The sequence continues at coordinate 38,920 of CALXEX010000003.1, forward strand.
TGGAGTTATCTCTATTAGAACCACCTATAAGAGCAATCATACGATATCTAAGAAAAGGAGAATACTTAGATGGTACATATACAACAAAAGGTGCCAAAGAAATGAAACGATGGGATAAATATAAAAAGTTCTTAGAAGACTATACTTTGCTAGAGAATAAACCATTAGAAAGTGTAATTGTATTAGAAAAACATCTTGCATATGCAACTGTGCTAAATGTAAATACAAGCTATACAAAAAGCTTTATAGAACAATTTGAAGTAACATATAAAATTAATTTAGATTATATAAATAATATGTTAAAAGAAATAAATAAAGGAGCTTAGAAAAAATTTCTAAGCTTTTTTTAATGCTTCAAATTTATCACTAAATTCTGGACAGTGTTTCTTCAAATTAACAGGTCTTAAATTTTTGTCAGTAAAACAATGTTTTGTTTCGGCAATAATGACATCATTACCAGATTTTTTATCTTTTACTTCATATCGAATGGTTAATCGAACACCATTAAATTCTTTTACAAATACTTTAATAGAAATTGTATCAGCAAAAGTAACATGTTGCTTATATTTACATTTGACCTCTAAAACAGGAATGGTAATACCTTGTTCTTCAAATTTTTCAAAAGGCATATTGGCTTTTTTTAAATAATAGCATCTGGCTTCTTCTAAAAAACGAATATAATTAGAGTGATGAACAACTCCCATTCTATCTGTTTCATAATAATTTATTGTTCTTTCATATATAAAACTCATAAAAATCGCTTCCTTTCGAAAAGGTATTATATAAAATAAAAAAAGTTCTGTCAACTAGATATAGAACTGAGAATAGTCCAAACAGAAACTGTTCCAATTGTCCCAATTTTCTTTTTATTTGGTATTGAGATTATTTGAATAAAAAGTAAAGAAATGTAAATACTGTATATGAATATTAGAAAAAATTAGAATATACATAGATAAAGTTAAATAATGCTATATAACAAAAAGGAGGAGTTAAAAAAGTGTTGAAACAAGTAAAGAAGAAAAAACAGAGAAATAAAGGTATTACTTTAATTGCTTTAGTTATAACTATTATTATATTGTTAATTTTGGCAGGGATTACAATTTCTACTTTAACAGGAGATAATGGGATTCTAGCTAAGGCAAGTGAAGCTAAAGAAAAAACAATGCAAGCAAATGCAGAAGAACAAGTGGAAATAGCAGTAACAGGAAGTATAGGAACAGACGGAAAAATTCATAATGGCAATTTAAAAACAAATTTAGACAAAATAGAAAATATAACAGGAGTGCCAAATGAAATAGCGGATAATGATTTTCCTTTAATAGTCAATGTTGACGGATATGATGTGACAATCAAAAAAGATGGTAGTGTGATGTTAGGTGAATATATAGCACCTGGTAATCCAGATAAAACTACAGGGATATATAAAGAAGCAAGTACAATTAATGGAAAAGAAGGAAATAAAAATAACCCAGTTATACCAGAAGGATTTAAACCTATTAATGAAGGAAAGGCTAATTGGGGCGATGGAACAATTGAACCACCAGGTATTCATGAAGGATTAGTAATAGAAGATGATGAAGGAAATCAATATGTGTGGATACCAGTAGATGGAGTATTAGGAGATAATGGAATAACCGTTCAAAATGCAGTAGATGGAGAAATTATACTAGGAAGATATGTATTTACTTATCAGGGAGGAATCAATATAAGTGCAACGCCAAGTGTACCAGGAGGAGAGATAGTTCAAAGTAGAGATAATTATGTTGAGAGTATAACAGGTGGTGGAAATACACCGGCCAATAATCTAGAAGGTTTTATAGATAGTGTCAGAACAAATGGAGGATATTATATAGCAAGATATGAAGCAAGTTATGGGGCAGATGGAAAAGCAAATTTCAAAGCATCTAACGGCTATGTAGATCAATATGGAGTGACACCAACAGAAGAAGGGTATTTATGGAATAACGTTACACAACCCAATGCCGCAAAAGCATGTCAAAATTTATATACAACAATTAATAGTGATTTAGTAAATAGTTATGCATGGGATACAGCTATATTATTTATACAAAATAATCAAGATGAAGATGAAACGCCATATTCACAACAAGCAAGTTTAAATACTAATTTAACGAATACAGGAAATACAGGAGATATACAATGCAATATATATGATATGGCCAGCAATTGTAGAGAATGGACAACAGAAACGCATAATCCTACTACTAATGGACCTTGTACATGTATAGGAGGCAGTTATAATTCAAATTTTGATAACCCAAATTATCGAAATTATCGCGCAACAACTATTGGAGGTACAAATGATACATTTCGTTCAATTTTATACTTATAGTATTGAGACAAATAAAGGTAAGAAGTATTAGAAAAAGATTCTAACTAAAAAAATGTTATATAAAGTAAAAAAGTCTGTTAAATATTGCAAAAATCAACATAACGTAGTATAATATGCTTTAAGCAATTGTGTAGAAATTTTCTAGAAGTATAGAAAAAGGAGGATTTGAAATGATTGAGGCAAATATTAAAGTAGAAGGTACAGTGACAATTTGTTATTATGCTGTCAATCAGACGTTAAGAAAGGTAGAAAAAAGAAAAATCAAAGACAAACTGGAACAATTGGAGTTTACAAGCAAGGAAATCCAGCGTGAACTGAATGAGTTCGGCAGGTATTTGCTTATGGTAAAAACAATTGGGTTGGGAAGCCGGAAAAAGGGACAGATAGACTTGTATCTGGAACTTTTTAGCTTTGGAAAGAAAAAACCTGAATTTACAATAACGGAAAATTTTCCGTTGTACAAAATGTTAAAAGAATTCATAAAATAGCAGGGAGAAATCCCTGTTATTCTATTATATACATATTTTTTCCATTTAACCTAGAAATTATCCATCACAAATGATATAATGCAGACAGAAATGTCGCATCAACAAACGAACTCAATGCGACAAAAAATGTCGCACAGAAAAACGAACCTAATGCGACCAAAAGGAGAAAGTAGAAAATGAAAAAAATAAATGGAGTCATATTACAAGCATTTGAATGGTATTTAGAAACGAATCAAAATTGGTGGAATACATTAGCGAATGAAGCAGAAAAATTAGCAGATATAGGAATAACAGCCATATGGCTTCCACCAGCATATAAAGGTATTAATGGAAAAGATGAAGTAGGCTATGGTGTCTATGATTTATATGACTTAGGAGAATTTGATCAAAAAGGAACTGTGAAAACCAAATATGGTTCTAAAGATGAATATTTAAACTGTATTATGACTTTAAAACAAGCAGGAATCGAAACATATGCAGATATTGTATTAAACCATAAAATGGGAGCAGATTTCTTACAAACGATTCCAGCAGAACAAGTTGACTGGGGAAATCATAATAATTTTGTAGAAAACCAAGTGGTACGTGTGGCTACCAAATTCACATTTCCAGGAAGACACCATAAATATTCTGATTTTGAATGGAATTGGACGCATTTTGATGGAATCGATTATGACGAAAAATCAAAAGAACATGCAATTTTTCGTTTCAAAAATAAAACATGGAGTGGAGCTGTTGACGAGGAATTTGGAAATTATGACTATTTAATGGGAGCAGACTTAGATTTTAAAAATCCAGAGGTTGTTCAAGAATGTTTAGATTGGGGAAAATGGTATTTAGACTTAACAAAAGTAGATGGCTTTCGTTTAGATGCTGTCAAACATATTGATGCAAATTTTTATAAAGATTGGATAAAGACATTAAGAGAACAAACAGAAGACGAATTATTTGCCGTTGGAGAATATTGGAGTGGAGATATTTCAAAATTGCATCGATATATTACAGAAACAGAAGGACAAATTTCTTTATTTGATGTACCTTTGCATTATAATCTATACAATGTTTCAAAAGATGAAAATTATGATTTAAGTAAAATTTTAAATAGTACATTAGTTAAAGAAAATCCAAGTAAAGCTGTTACATTTGTAGATAATCATGATACACAACCAGGTCAGAGTTTAACAAGTTTTGTGGAAAGATGGTTTAAACTGCCTGCTTATGCAATGATTTTATTAAGAGACGAAGGCTATCCATGTGTATTCTGGGGGGATTTATATGGTATTAAGCATGACAATATTGAACCACTTGAAAATCTATCTACATTAATTGATTTAAGAAAAGAAAAGGCATATGGAAAACAAAATGATTACTTTGATCATCCAAACTGTATTGGTTGGACAAGGGAAGGTGACAGAGAGCATATAAAATCTGGCTTAGCAGTATTAATCACGAATAAATTTGATGCAGAAAAAAGAATGTACATAGGAACACAATTTGCAGGTGAAAAATTTATTGACAGCGTTGGTGGATGTCAAGATGAAGTAGTAATTGATAATGAAGGATTTGGTATTTTTAAAGTAAAAGCAAAATCAGTTTCTGTTTGGATAAATGCGTAGTTTTTAAGATTTGGTATTTTGTAGGTGAAAATTAAAGTGTCGTTTGGGTAGAAAAATCATCCGTTATGTGATATAATGTAACAGATTTAATGAAAAGTTGAAAATGAATGTTACAGTAAACGATTACAAAAAGGAATGTATAAAAAATGAAAGAAGAATTTGAATTTCAAGTAAGTAATTATACAAGAAGACAAGGTTTTAGAACTAGTACAAAATTAGAAATTGAAGGAAATACGTTAAAAATTAAACAAGTAGAAGACATGGAAAATGTCAAAAAAATGTATCCAAATCCAACAGGAGAATATGAGATTAAGAGTATTAAAGAAATTAAAACAAGTAGTATGTTTTTAATATATGTAAACGCAACAATTGTATGGAGCATACTGACACTTTTGTTGATAATCAGTGCAATAACTTCATCACTCATTTTAGATGTTATTATTATGTATGTTATTATATCTTTATTAATGATTATATTTTGCAGAGCAGGAACGATAAAAATTGTATTAAAGAATAATCAAAAAATTCAGATACCAGTAGCAATGTTAAAATTTGAATCCATAGAATATAAACAAAATGTTAAAAAATGCATAGAGGAAATAAGAAGGAGAATGTAGATGCCTAAATTTTTTGTGACAACCAATCAAATTGAAGGAAATACCATCATTATACAAAATGAAGATGTGAATCACATAAAAAATGTTTTAAGAGCTAAAATTGATGATACAATTGATATATGTGATTGTATGACTTCTAAAAACTATATTTGTAAAATAGAACAAATAAAAGAAAAAGATATATATTGCCATATCGTAGATGAAATTGAATCTCATGTGGAACCTCATATACAAGTCAGTATTTTTCAAGGATTACCAAAAGCAGATAAAATGGAATTGGTTATCCAAAAATCAGTAGAGTTAGGTGTATATGATATTACACCAGTAGAGATGAAAAGATGTGTTGTAAAGTTAAATGAAAAAGATAAACTTAAGAAAATACAAAGATGGCAAAAAATATCGGAAGGTGCAGCCAAACAATCTGGAAGAGACAGAATTCCTACAATCCATCCAGTAATCAATATTCATACATTATGTGAAAATATAGAAGAATATGATTTGGTATTGGTAGCATATGAAAATGAAAAAGTTCATACACTAAAACAAGAATTAAAAAAAGTGAAAAATGATAACCATAAAGAAATGAAAATCGCTATCGTCATAGGACCAGAAGGTGGAATTGATAAAGAAGAAATCGCTAAATTTGAAGAATATCATGCAAAAATCATTACATTAGGAAATAGAATATTACGAACAGAAACGGTTGCTTTAAATATGTTAAGTGTGATTATGTATGAGTTAGAGATGGATTGAAAAATATTGTATATTTAGAAAGAGAGGAAAGGATGAAAAAAGAGAAGGCAAAAGTAAAAAATAAACAAGAAACAGAGATAGATAAGACAGAAGAAATGATACCTAAAGAAGATGCAGAAAAAGCGCAAACAATTGTCGAAAGAGAAATGGCAAAGAAAAAAGTTCCAAAACAAGTGTCACAGGAAATATTAAAAAAGATATTCAAAAATTTAATATTAGCCATTGTGGTAATGATATATTTTATTGCATGTAATATCGTATATACAAAATTAGAAATGAATCAAATGGAGATGATAACAAAAGCAGTTTCTGGAGTCTTTCTACTAGCAAGTATTATTCTTTTTGAACTTGCCTATAAAAAAGATAGTGGAACATTAACCATGACAGCTTTGGAATTATTAGTGCTATCGATTCATGCGTTATTTATAAACCATGTAATTACAATATATCAATTTGATTTTAGAGTATATTTATTAACATCTTCATGTATATTTGCTACCTATTATGTATTAAAATCAATTGTTATTTATACAAGGGCTAGAATAAAATATTTAAAGAGTCTAAGCGATATATCAGAGATTGTAAAAGATGAACCAGTTGTCAAAGAAGCGAAAAAAAGAAAAGAAGAGCCAGTTACAGATATAAAAGAGAAGACGAAAGTAGAAAAAGATGAAAAACAAGCAAAATCCATAAAAGAAAAAACAAAAAAGCCAAAATCAACTAGTAAAAAAATAGAAAATGAAACTAGTGAAGAAGGAAAAAAGAAAAAATCACCTTCTAAAAGAAAAACAGTAAATAAAAAAGCAGAAATGGATAAAAAAGAAAAAAATGTAGATATCAATCAACATGAAGATGAAAAAGAAACGATTGCAAACAAAAAACAAACCAGTAAGAAAAAAAGTAAAGAAAAAATTGTAGAAATAGAAAAAGAGAAAACAATAGAGACCAATCAAAAAGAAAAAGTGGAGAATCAATTACTTTCTAAAGCACAAAAGAAAATGAAAAATAATAAGAAAGAAATGCAAGAAGAGCCTAAAGTCGAACAGCAAAATAAGGAACAAAGAGAAGATATAAAAAGTTTAGGAAAAGCAATAGAAGAAGTAAAAGAACAGCCAAAATCAAAAAGAGGAAGAAAGAAAAAAGAAACAGTAGAGGTTGAAAAATAATAAAATCTAGGGAATATGAGTTAAGAAAGGAATGTAGTAAATATGATTAAAAGTATGACTGGTTATGGAAAAGCAAATATATCAAAAAATTTGAGAGAATATCAAGTAGAAGTAAAAAGTGTCAATCATAGATATTTAGATGTTTCTGTAAAAATGCCTAGAAGTTTAAGTTATCTAGAAGAAGAAATCAAAAAAGCGGTTTCAGCAAAAGTGACAAGAGGAAAAGTAGATGTATTTATTACATTTAATAATAATTCTTTAGAAGGTAGAGATATTAAAATTAATACAGAAATTGCCAGAATGTATATTAAAGAATTAAGAGATTTAGCGGAATCAGAGGGGATTGTAGCAGATATCCCGGTAACAGAAATTTCTAAATTACCAGATGTGTTAACCATTCAAAATAATCAAGATGATGAAACCATAAAAAACGAATTACTTGAAGTAACAAACAAAGCAATCGAAAATTTAGTGGGAATGAGACAGGTAGAGGGAGAAAAGATTGCACAAGATTTATTGGCGAGAATACAGGATATTGAAGAAAAAGTTAAAAAAATATCTTCACTTTCTACTGGACTTATTGACGAATATGTAGTAAAATTAAATACGAGGATAAAAGAATTGTTACAAGATCAAGAAATAGATGAGGCAAGATTGGCACAAGAAGTGGTTATCTATGCAGATAAATGCTCGATAGAAGAAGAAGTAACAAGATTAAATAGTCATATTTATCAATTTAGAGATTTATTAAATACTAATGAGGCTGTAGGAAAAAAATTAGATTTCATGATTCAGGAAATGAATCGAGAAACGAATACAATTGGATCAAAGGCAAATAATTTAGAAATAACAAATGAAGTTATCAATATGAAAACACAATTAGAAAATATAAGAGAGCAAGTACAAAATATAGAATAAGAAGGGAATGATTTTATGCAATTAGTAAATATTGGATTTGGAAATATTGTATCAGCAGAGAGAATTGTAGCAATTGTTAGTCCAGAATCAGCACCAATTAAAAGATTAATACAAGAAGCAAAAGATAATAAAACAGCAGTAGATGCAACATATGGAAGAAGAACAAGAGCAGTATTAATTATGGATTCAGGACATGTTATCTTATCAGCTGTACAACCAGAAACAGTTGGAGGAAGAATTGATAAAGACATTTCACAAGAAGAAAACTAGATGATGATTTTGGGGACGGAGAAAAAAATCATCATTTGATTGATAGTTATAAAAATAGAAATAATAATTAAAATTAGAAAATGATGATTTTTTTCTCCGTCCCCAAAATCATCATTTAAAAAGAAAGGAATGAATAGAAAATGATAGTAAAACCTAGTGTTTCAGAATTACTCACAAAAGCAAACAATCGTTATGAATTAGTAATTGCAACAGCTAGAAGAGCAAGACAAATTGCTTCTGGTGCAACACCTTTAGTAGAGACCAAAGAGGAATCACCAGTAACAATCGCAGCTATTGAAATTGCAGAAGGGAAGGTTACAATAGAATGTTAGTCATATTATCTGGAGTAGCAGGCGCAGGAAAAGATACAATAAAAAGAGAACTAATCAAACGAATGGAAAATGTAGAATCACTTCCTTCATTTACTTCAAGACCAATCCGTGAGGGAGATGTAGAAGGAGGAACTTATCATTTTGTATCAAGGGAAGAGTTTGAAGCAATGATAGAAAATGAAGAGTTTTATGAATATGATATTCATCATAATCAATATTACGGAACTTCTAGAAAATTATTGAATGAAAAAATAAAAAGTGGAAAAATTATTGTAAAAGATATTGATGTGAATGGAACAGAACATTTAAAAGAATTGTTGGGAAATGATACAAAAGTTGTTACCATATTTTTACGAGTTCCAAAAGAAGAATTAAAACACCGATTGGAAAATAGAATAGACAAGCCAAGCCCACAAGAAATCATATTACGTTTAAACCGTTTTGATTATGAAGAATCTAGAATTAGTTTATATGATTATGTATTAAAAAACAATGATTTGGAAAAAACTGTACGAATTATTATGACTATTATAGAAAATGAAGTAAGATTGGAGAAAGAAGAAAATCAAAATTAGACAATCCTATTATAAATATACAAAAATAAGCATGAATAGAAATATTTATGTTTATTTTTTTTCTTTTGGATGATATAATGGAGAAAATGTAATAACTAAAGGAGCAAACATGAATAGCTACAATGATTTAAACAAATTAATAGAAGAAATAGAAAACAATTTAAAAAATGAAATAGATTATCAGCAGTTAGCTAAGATATTGGGAACGTCTACATATACAATGCAAAGAATTTTCACATTTTTAACAGGAATTACGATTACAGAATATATTAGAAAAAGAAGATTAAGTAAAGCGGCTGAGGAATTAAGAAAAACCAATCATAAAATTATTGATATTGCTATACAATATCATTATGATTCACCTGTTTCATTTTCGAATGCTTTTAAGAAAATGTATGGAGAATCTCCTGCAAATTTTAGAAAACGAAAGACACGAATGACCATTTATCCAAAACTAGAATTTCATTCTGCCGTAAAGAGCATGGAAGCATTAAGTTATAGAATTGAAGAAAAAGAAGAGCAAATTTATTATGGAAAGGCTACAAAAGTTATATCTGGAACAGATAAAAAGTCAATACAAGCATTATATGCAGAATCTAGAAGAGATGGAACAATAGATTTTTTAAAAAAACATCATGAGGGAAAGGCTTTATATTATGGAATTTATGAAGATATTTATAGAAATGGTGAATATCAAAAAATAGCAAAATATTATTTAGTAGGAAAAACACCAAAGAAAGACTTTATACAAGTAAATATTCCAAAAGCAAAATGGGCATGCTTTACTGTACAAAATCGTAAACAAAAAGATATCTTAAAAGTATATCAAAATATCTATTTTAATTGGTTACCAAATTCAGAATATACAAAAATTTTAGAATATCCTAAATTAGAAATTTATTATCCGAATTATAGCGAGATATGTATTGCAGTGCAATAATTTAATAAATTTGATATCAAAAAAATAAAGTTACATACCTTTATTAGATATATAGTCTAATAAAGGTATTTTATATTATATGAAAAAGAAAACAAAGGAAAGAAAAAGATGAAGATTTTTGAAGGAATCACAAAATATATAATCATATTAATTTTATTTAGCCTTCTCATTTCTTATTGTAACTTGCAAATAGCCATGTATATTCGTTATGCAATAGATGGTATCTTATTTCATAATTTAGAAGAAATTCCGAAATTCATACAACCAATCATAGAAATGGATATTATCAGAAGTTTAATCATTTTAAGTGGTATCATTATGGGAATTAGAGGCATATTGGTTTTCGTAAATTATATAAGGGAAAGAATAACCACAAAATTCACATTAAAAATTGGTGCAAATTTAAAAGAAGCATTATATGCACATATATTAAAATTAGAATATGATAGTTATTATTCCTATAGTAAAGTAGAAATGCTACAAAGAGTAAATGAGGATGCAAAAGCGTATAGCAATTTTTTTAAAGTACAGTTTAATGTGATATTAGATATTGTATCTTTAAGTATTTTTATTATCATACAAGGTGTTACGCTAAATGTATCTATTACGATATTCTTGATGGTAACAATAGTGGTTATGTTACTATTTGCCTTATGGTATTACCGAAAAATGACACAAATGTTAGAAGCATTGATTTATAAGAAAAAGCAACTATTAGGGGCAACCATTCAAAATATTCATAATTTTAAATTTGTACGAATTTATAACAGACAAAAAAAGGAGATACAGCAATATAAAAAGTTAAATCAAAATTATACAAAGGAAGATATCAAATTTATAAAGTTTGTTTTATTTTATGAAATTATTAGTGAACATATTATCTATTTAAAAAATCCAATATGTTATTTATTAGGGGGAATTTCTATTATTAATGGAAATATGACACTAGGAGCATTAACTGCTTTGATTTTATTATCTGACAAGATCTTATGGTGTTTATATTCCTTTGGAGAAAATTTAGAAGTTGTAGATACTTTTTTTGTGGTAAGAAAAAAGATAAAAACATTGATGGATTTAAAGGAGGAAACAGAGAAAAATTATCACTATAGTTTAGATGGAGAGATTGTATTTCATAATGTTTCGATAAACATATCAGAAAGAGAAATTTTACGTAACTTAAACTTTTGTATAAAAAAAGGAGAAAAAGTAGCGATTATTGGAGAAAATGGAACAGGAAAAAGCATGATAGCAAGAGCTATTATGGGAATTGGAAATATAGAAGGAGATATGTATCTAAATTATCATAATGTGAAACAATTAGATAAGTCTAATATAAGGGAATATATAGAATATATTTCAGGAGAGGGAGATGTATTTATTGGTACAATAACAGAAAATATATTATTGTGGGAAAGGAAAAGCCAAAAAGAATTAGAAAATGTCATAAAAGAAGTGGCATTTGATAAAGATATAAAACAATTAGAACAAGGATATCAAACATTAATAGGAGAAAAAGGAGTAAAACTTTCAGGAGGGCAAAAACAAAGAATTTTAATTGCAAGAGCTTTGATGAGAAAGAAACCAATTATGATATTTGATAATGCATTTAGTAAACTAGATGGAAAAACAAGTAATCAAATTCTTAAAAATTTAACTATACATTATCCAGAAACAACCATGATTTTTATTACACATAAACCAGAAATTAGAAACTATGTAGATAAATGTATAAATATAAGAAATAAAACATCGGCAATAGAAAAGATAAAATAAGCTTGGAAAAAAGCAATTTTTCTTATGCAAGAACAAAAGGGAGAAAATGTATGAAAGAAACTTTGAAGAAATTAAAAAAAATGTATCAACATACAGGGTATCATAAAAAATTTATCGCTTTATGTATGTTAATTATTGTGACAGCGATTATCGAAATGATGACAGTTCCTCGTATTGTAGAGAAAATATTAGATGTAGAAATACCGGAGCAAAATGTGAAAGGATTGGTTCTATGGGTATGTATATATATATGTATATTACTACTTCAATGTTATATGGTTTTAAAGCATTGTGAAATGCGTTCTCTTTTATCTAGATGGATAAAAAGTGATTTAAGAAATGCAATATTTGAAAAGCTTCAAAGGGTAAAAGCTAAATTTTTTGACCAAAATGCATCAGGACTTATTTTACAATTTTTACAAGAGGACACACAAAACTCAGGAGAATTGTTTCCAATTCGATTAGTAGAAATGCTTGTAATGGGACTAGCACGATTTGGAATTATTGTGATTTTTTTAATATGGACAAATATACAAATAGGATTTATGATTTTAGGGTTATATGCTCTTGGACTTGGTATTACTCTATTATTCAATCGAAAAACAATGGTAAGAATTTCGGAAATTAGAAAGATTAATGCCAGTATCTATACAACCATTAATGAGGGGATACAAAGTTTCTTTAGTATAAAATTATTAGGGATTGTGAACAAAAGGGTACAATTATTACAAGAAAAATTAGAAGAATATAATCGTGAAAATACAAAATTAGAAAAAATTATTAGTACATATAATGCCATATTTACCTTTATTACTTCATTATCTACCATTATCATTATCTATTTTGGAGGAGTAGAGGTGATTCAAGGTGTGATGACTTATGCACAAATTATGATTATGATAGATTATGCTTCTTATCTGACATCTGAATTTAGTTGGTTTACAAGACATTTAACAGATATTAAGGAAAGTTTTTTTGCATATGAAAATATATTAGAACTATTAGAAGAAACAGAGGAGGAGGATTTAGAGGCAGGAGAGAAGATAAAAGAGAAAATAACGAGTATTGCATTTCAGCATGTATATTTTTCATATAATGATGATAAGAAAAATATAAAAGATGTCTCTTTAGATATACAAGAAAATGAGAAAATTGCCATTATTGGAAAAACAGGAGCTGGAAAAACCACCATTACCAATTTATTAACTAGATTGTATGAACCACAAAAAGGAGAAATCCTGATAAATGGAAAAGATTATAGAGAATATAGTATTTCATCTATTAGACATAAGATTGGATATATTATGCAAGAAGTTCAAATTGTACCAAACACTATTATTGATAATATAAAATATGTTAATAAACAGATAACCAAAGAAGAAATTATTAGGATTTTTAAAATGTTAAAATTACATGAAAAAATTATGACATTACCAAAAGGATATAACAGTAATATATATGAAGAAACAGATTTGTTTTCAGCTGGTGAAAAGCAAATTATGAATTTTGCTAGAATTATGGCAATGAATCCAGATATTATTATCTTAGATGAGGTAACTTCTAATTTGAGTTGGAAAAATGAAGAATTAATAAAAAATGCGATAGAAAAGGTAAGTAAACGGAAGAATTACTATTATGATTGCACATAGATTAAATGTGCTTGAAAATTGTCAAAAAGTGATAGAGATGAAGGAAGGAAAAATTGTATCTGCAATGTTTGACAACAAATTGACATAATTTCATTTGTATGATATAAAATGAAAGAAGAAGCTTGTTGTAAAACATTCTCGTAGAAGGAGGAAAAATGGCATTAAAGAAAAAAGCAATCTTAAAATGGTTGGAAAAACCGGAAGGTAATTTTGATGAACTGAAGGAGGCTTTTGATGGAAAAGTGAGTAAAAATAGCATCTTAACTCCTAAAAATGACGACTGTCAAATGCGATTAGGCCCGTTTCCGGAGGGAACAAAAATGGTGCCTCCTGCTAGTAGAGGTGTATCTCGGTTTAAAAAATGAGATTTACTTTCTAGCTAAAAAGAGGGTGGAAGTAAGGTAGAATAGGGTAATAGAATCAACGAAATCTTACTCTATGATAAACGCGGTTAAGTAGTACCACTACTTAACCGTGTTTATTTCTACCTTTTTAAAGGGGCTAATTTAGAGAAAAATACTTTTTTGAATTTTAATTATAAAGCAAACTCTTGTTTTTATTAAAAAAGTATAGTATAATGTGACTGAATTAAGATAATAGATTTTATCATATAAAATAAAAAATTTAAAATTGAAATATCAACATAAATTATGGAGGAATAAATTATGAATGACAAAATAATTATAAAGGGTGCAAAAGAACATAATTTAAAAAATATAAATTTAGAAATACCAAGAGATAAATTAGTTGTTGTTACAGGACTATCTGGCTCAGGAAAATCTAGTTTAGCATTTGATACCTTATATGCAGAAGGACAAAGAAGATATGTAGAAAGTTTATCTTCTTATGCTAGACAATTCTTAGGATTAATGGAAAAACCAGATGTAGAAAGTATAGAAGGGTTATCACCAGCCATTTCCATAGACCAAAAAACAACATCAAAAAATCCACGTTCTACAGTGGGAACGGTTACAGAAATTTATGACTATATTCGTTTGTTATATGCCAGAATTGGTGTGCCATATTGTCCAAACTGTGGTAAGAAAATTGAAAAACAAACCATAGATCAGATTGTAGATAATATTATGGAATTAGAAGAAGGGACAAGAATTCAAGTATTAGCACCAGTGGTTAGAGGAAGAAAAGGTGAATATACAAAACAATTAGAGGAATTCCAAAAAGAAGGATTTGTAAGAGTACGTATTGATGGAGAGATGTATGAACTTTCAGATGACATAGAATTAGACAGAAAGAAAAAACACAATATTGAATTAGTTGTTGATAGATTAGTGATTAAACCAGAAATTTTAAGTCGATTAACAGAATCAGTAGAAATTGCTTTAAAACATGCTAACCAATTGGTGTTAATTGATGCAGTTGGAAAAGGAGAAAAATTATACAGCTGTAATTATGCCTGCCCTGATTGTGGTTTTAGTTTTCCAGAACTAACACCTAGAATGTTTTCATTTAATAATCCGATGGGTGCTTGCCCAACTTGTACAGGAATTGGATATTTAATGAAAATGGATGAAGATTTAATTATTCCAGACAAAAATAAAACTTTATATGATGGTGTCAAAGCCTTTGGTTCAAGTACCATGAAAAAAGGTGACACCATGGCAAAAATGTATTTTGAAAGTATCGGAAAACATTATGGAATTGATATCAGAGGAAAGAAAATCAAAGAATTGCCTAGAAGCTTTATGGAAAAAATCTTGTATGGTACAGGTGATGAAGAAATTGATTTTGAATATGCATCACCAGCAGGAGTAAGAAGATTTAGAGCACCATTTGAAGGTGTACTTCCAACATTAGATAGACGTCATAATGAAACAAAATCACAAGGAATGCGTGATTTTTATGAAATGTATATGACGAATTCTCCATGTTATGCATGTCATGGAGCCAGATTAAAACCAGAAATTTTATCTATAAAAGTAGGAGATAAAAATATCAATGAATTAACAGCCATGTCAATCAATCAAATAAAAGACTATTTAGACAATTTGCAATTAAATCAAACAGAAGCTATGATTTCAGATTTAATTTTAAAAGAAATCCATCAAAGACTACAATTTTTAATTGATGTTGGACTAGAATATTTAACACTATCTAGAAGTGCAGGAACTTTATCAGGAGGAGAAGCACAAAGAATTCGTTTAGCAACACAAATTGGTTCTGGTTTAACAGGTGTACTATATATCTTAGATGAGCCAAGTATTGGATTACATCAAAGAGACAATGATAGATTATTAGCAACCTTAAAGAAATTAAGAGATTTAGGAAATACTTTATTAGTTGTAGAACATGATGAAGATACAATGTATGCAGCAGATCAAGTGATCGACATAGGACCGGGTGCAGGAACGCATGGTGGACAAGTCATGGCACAAGGAACTGCCGAAGAAATCAAACAAGTGGAAAATTCTATTACAGGAAAATATTTAAGCGGAAGATTAAAAATTCCAGTACCTAAAAAAAGAAGAAAACATACAAAATCAAAAGTGATTGAAGTACAAGGTGCCACAGAGAATAACTTAAAAAATATTAGTGTGAAATTCCCATTAGGCGTATTTACTTGTGTGACAGGTGTATCTGGTTCAGGAAAATCTACATTGGTGAATGAGGTACTATATAAAACGATTGCAAAAGAATTAAATGGATCTAATGAAAAGCCAGGAAAATGTAAAGGCATTAAAGGAATCAATCAAATTGACAAAATTATCAATATAGACCAATCACCAATCGGAAGAACACCACGTTCAAACCCAGCAACATATACAGGCGTATTTGATTTAATAAGAGACATCTTTGCCGAAACAGAAGAAGCAAAACTAAGAGGATATCAAAAAGGAAGATTTAGCTTTAATGTTGAAGGTGGAAGATGTGAAAGTTGTAAGGGTGATGGTGTTCATAGAATTGAAATGCATTTCTTACCAGATATTTATGTACCTTGTGAGGTATGTAAAGGTAAAAGATATAACAGAGAAACCTTAGAGGTAAAATATAAAGGAAAAACGATTGCAGATGTGTTAGATATGACTGTTGAAGAAGCTTTACAATTTTTTGATAAAATTCCAAGAATTAAACAAAAAATTCAAACTTTATATGATGTAGGACTAAGTTATATAAAACTAGGACAACCATCAACAACGTTATCAGGAGGAGAAGCACAAAGAGTAAAATTGGCAACAGAATTATCTAAAAAGGCAACAGGTAAAACATTGTATATTTTAGATGAACCAACTACGGGACTTCATATCGCAGATGTTCATAAGTTAGTGGACATTTTACAAAGATTAGTCGATACAGGAAATACAATTATTGTAATTGAACATAATTTGGATTTAATCAAAACTTGTGACCATATTATTGATCTAGGTCCAGAAGGTGGAGATAATGGTGGAGAAGTTGTTGCTGTAGGAACACCTGAACAAGTTTGTTTAAATGAGAAAAGCTACACAGGAAAATTTTTAAAGAAATATTTAGAACAAAATTAAAAAGAAAACAAAAAGAACTTATGTTAATATGAGATTAAACATAAGTCCTTTTTTGATTCCTGTCATCGATATTAGAAAAATATTTCAAAGCATTTTCTAAAATTGAGAGTTACATTGTCAAACTTGAAGGACATGTGCCCTTTTGAAAGATCTAATTCTTGAATTGGTTTATACCAACCAGGCTTATGTGTCCAGATTTTTTCTCCTTCCCAAGTAATTGATTCTCGTATAAAATGCCATCCAGAAGACACTGGATTGGTATAAAGAAGGATTTTATATGAATGTGATGAACTGGATTTGAAAAAGTCACATTCTACAGCATGTAGGCCCAAGAGGGCACAGTCTCTCTTTACACATGTTGCAAGACATTTAATTTCAAATGGAGTGAAAGCATATTTGCTCCCAGATAGAATATTTTTACCTAGAATGTGTAATACATTTTCAAGTTCATCATCATCAAAAATGTCACTCTCATTAAAAAGAGCAGTTATTTTTCCAGGAGAATAACACCGTTGCGTTTCATCTGGATAGTGAAGTCCCAAAGCATGGGCATAGCAATTTGTATTTTCCTGATTTCGATATTCCGGACAAAAAGGCGGGAAATCTCCCATTGATTTTTTGATTTCTTCAAAAATTTTTTTAGATTCCATAAAATTCCTTTCTTTTTAATAGCTACCTGAACAATATGATAGCTGAATACATGGTTAATTGTTACATATATATATTAACATAAAACTGATTAAAATACAAATATACGTTTTTGTATAAATTATTTTTTTTTACAAATACTAAACATTAATATAGAAAAATTGAATTTTAAGGTTACCCCATAGGGGTCAAAAAATTGTGTTGCATGAAAGGAGAGAGGTATGTTTAATTTTAGAACAGATTTAGCACTTGAGAGAAGAGAAATATACAGAACAGCAAATAAATTAGAAAATGAAATTAATGGGATAGAAAGTGAAGAGCAACAAGTTGATGAAAATATAAAAGTAGATAGAGTAAAAATAACCAATGAAGAAGGAGAAAAGGCAATCGGAAAGCCAAAAGGTGTGTATGTAACGATTGATATTAAAAATTTAAAAATTGCAGGAGAAGAAGAAATCCAAAAATCAGCAGATACAGTATCAAATGAATTAAGAAAAATTGTCGATAGTCATGTTGACAAAAATGGAGAGATATTAGTGGTAGGACTTGGAAATATTTACGTAACACCTGATGCACTAGGACCAAAAGTCATCAATGATATAGAAGTTACAAGACATATGATAAAATATTTACCACAATATGTAAAAGAAGGTGCTAGAAATGTAAGTGCCATATCACCAGGTGTATTAGGAACAACAGGCATCGAAACAGTAGAAATCTTAAAAGGAATTGTTGATAATACACATCCTAAATTATTGATAGTGATTGATGCATTGGCTTCTAGAAGTATAGAAAGAATTAGCAGTACTGTACAAATATCAGATACAGGAATTGTACCAGGTGCAGGTGTAGGAAATACCAGAAAAGAAATTAGTCAAAATACATTAGGAATTCCAGTAGTAGCAATAGGAATTCCAACAGTTGTAGAGACAGCAGTTTTAGTAAATGATTCTTTAGATTTATTTATTACAAAATTACAAGATGAGGCAAAATCTAATGAGT
Organism: uncultured Clostridia bacterium; assembly: GCA_944387445.1. Lineage (GTDB taxonomy): Bacteria > Bacillota > Clostridia > TANB77 > CAG-508 > CAG-269. The sequence continues at coordinate 57,520 of CALXEX010000003.1, forward strand.
ATTTAAATCAACTAAAAGAAGAGGATAATTATGAAGAAATAAAAGAAGCTTTAGTTCCACAAGATTATAATTTGATTGTTACTCCAAAGGAAATTGATGGATTAATTGAAAATATGAGTAAAATTGTTGCAACAGGGATTAATCAAGCAATATAACTAGATAAATGATAGATAAATGATAAACTTGTAGAAATTGTAGAAAAATGGTTGAAAAAATTTTCTTCTTAATATATAATTCTTATAGAATAGGAAAAAATTTTCTATTTAGCAAAAATAAGAAAAGAGGGATTTCTATGGATAAAGAAGAAAATGTAAATGAGACAAAAAAAGAAGAAGTAAAAAAAGAAAAAGTAGAAGAACCAAAATTCAGTAAGGTATCAGGAAAAGATTTAAAAAAAGAATCAGAGATGAATCATATAGAAAATAAAAAAGAAAAGAAAAACAAGAAAGAAAATAAAGAAAAAGGAAATAAAAAAGTTGGTTATTGGGTTGGTGGAATCATATTATTAGTAGTTGTATTAGTAATTGTAACAGCATTATTATTAATACCAACAACTCCAGAAAAAACGGTAGAAGGAATGTTAAATAGTTTAAAAAATGCCGATTTCGAAAGTGTTAATAAATACGTAAATTACGATGAAATTGTAAATGAATCAGAAATGTTACAAAATTCAGAAATGGACGAAGAAACGCAAAGTTTATTATTTGATAAATTAACGTGGAAAATTTTGAATATTGCAAAAGAAGAAAATACAGCTAGTGTAGAAGTAGAAATTACAAATAAAGATTTTGACAAAATAATAACAAATTATACACAAGAAGCTTTAAAAATAGCTTTTAGTGGGGAATCTTTTACAGAGGAACAACAAAATAACCAATTAAAAGAACAATTAAAAAATGAAGAAGTTGGAACAAAAACTGTAACAACAACAATCCAATTAACAAAACAAGATGGTGATTGGAAAGTACAACCAGATGAAAGTTTAGTAAATGCATTATTGCCAGGATTGCAAGAAGCAATTAATTCTTTAAACTCAATTATTAATGGATAGTATCTAGAATGCTATAGAGGAGATGCACCTATAAATATTAAATTCCTATTTAATATTTAGGTGCATTTTACTTACTATTTTGCAAATATTTCGAAATTTATGTGGACTTATTTTTAGTGAGTGTCTTTTTATGATATCGATATAAATTACAAATTTCACAATTTAAACAGATGGATACACGATTTTCAAAAATCAATTGTAAGGTATTGATAAATTCATCTATTTTGTTATCAATTAGATGAATATAGATTTTTTTGGGCAGTAAATTCAAAAGGGAATTTAAGGTATAGTCATTTGTTGAAAAAGATATATCACTTAAATACTTGGCATTAAAAATATTTTCTGAATTTAGAATTATATTTTTATTTTCGTCTAATAAAATAGATTCAGAAGAAGTATAAATTAAATGCACAATATTAGAATGATTTTTTTGCGAATGAATATATAGTTTAAGTAGAGAAATAAATTCTAGATACTCTTTTTCAATAATATAGTTATTGACACTTTCAGATACAATATCATCTAAAATAGAAGTATATGTTTGTATTCTAAAATTGATAAAACCATCTAATATCAGAACAGAATGATGGGAGATAAATGAATAGATAGATTGATATAGTGCTTCAAATTTTTTGTCAAACCATTCATAATATTCATCAGATAAAATAGTATAGCAATTTTTTAAGATTTTATTTCTTTCAAGAGCATCAAAATAAAAATAATTTTTATCAATTGTTCTTTTTAATAGCATATCTTCAAACTCATCAATAATCAAAAAAGATAGAAGATTACTAATTTTAGAAAAGAAGTAAGGGTAATCATCGTTAGCAAGATAATGGATAATAATATTTTTGTAGTTTTTAAACTGATTTTCAGAAAAGCAAATATGTTCTATTTCGGAATGTTTCAATTCGTTTAGTAGATAATCTAGTATTTTAGAATTATTTGTTTTTATACATAAAGATTTCATATACAAAAATACCCCTTTCTCATAAACTAGTATCTACCAAACTTAAAAAACTTATACATTATTATATGATAAGAAAAAAAATAAGTGAATGATAGGAAAGTGTCAAAAAAACCACATATTAACATGTGGTTTTGATCTAATAATAAATCATATAATCAATGTCTGGAAAAACACAATCCTTTTTAGAAATATCTTTTAGAAAATCTGCATCAATTGTATTGTCTTTAATTTGATAATACAATTTTGTAAATCGACCAATATGATCTTTAATTCTTTTTTTGGCATAATCTACCATTGTACCATTTGTTATGATAAATAACCAATCACTACTTTGTGCTAATAATAATTCTCTAGCACATTGATTTAAAGCTTTTTTCTTTAAGCCTTTTGCATTTGGATATAAATGAGCAAGTTCACACATTCTATCACCTGCAACATGAAGATGTCTATGTACATAATCATTAGTAGGGTTTAACCATACTTCGCTATATCCATTAGCACCCCAACTAGATCTACAAGGAGAAGCAACTTGCATATTTGGATATTTATCGATATATTCAGATGGTGTAATTAATTCAAAATTACAATCATCATAATAGATTTTTTTAAATAAAATGTATAACCAATAAGGACCTTCATACCACCAATGACCATATAATTCGGCATCATAAGGACATAATATGATAGGTGGATTTTCTGTATATTGGGCAAGGTTTTCAATTTGCGCATTTCTTGAATCGAAGAAGTGACCTGCTTGTCTTTCGGCTGAATCTTTTGCCCATTGAAGGTTATAATAATCTTTAAATTCTGTTTTCCCTGTAATTCTATAATATTTGATACCAGTATGAACTCTAACGCCATTATGGGCAATATATGGTTTTATGTAGTCATAATCGGCATCATAACCAATATCACGGTAAAATTCTCTATAATTAAAATCACCAGGATATCCATTAATAGAGCTCCATACTTGTCTGGAAGATTCGATATCTCTACCAAAAGCAATAACTCCTTCTGGTGAAACAATAGGTGCAAAGGTACCATACAAAGGTGTAGGGTCTGCATATAAAATTCCATGGGTTTCGGTTATAATATAATCAATTCCAAATTCTTTTAGATATTTATCAGCTTCTGGTACATAACCACATTCAGGAAGCCAAATACCACGAGGTTTTCTTCCAAAATATCTTTCATAAGTTTGTACGCCAACTGCAATTTGAGCTTTTACAGTTTTTTCATTGACATATAATATTGGGAAATATCCATGTGTAGCACCACAAGTAATAATTTCCAATACGCCAATATCTTGAAAATGTTTAAACCCTTGAATCAAATTACATTTAAAAACATCTTTAAATATATGTAAATCATTTGAATATCGATCATAATAGTAATGAGCCAATTGATTTAATCGTTCATCACCAGCAGTTCTTTTAATTTCTTTTCCAGATAATTCTATCATTTGTTTTAAATAACGAATATATTTTCTTTGTAATAATTTATTATCTAACATAGAAAGTAGAGGAGGGGTCATAGACATTGTAATTCTAAAATTAACACCTTCATCTACTAATTTTTGAAAATTTGTTAATAATGGTATATAGGTTTCAGATATTGCTTCATATAACCAAGATTCTTCTAAATAGTCATCACTTTCAGGATGATGGATAAATGGAAGATGTGCATGAAGAACGAAACTAACATATCCTTTTTTCTCTTGCATTTAAATTCTCCTTTTTTTGTTACTAAAATTTTTATGTATCTTATTTTTCACTTATAGAAAATGTAATTTGCTATAAGGCAAAAAATGAATGAGACACTTTTGAATGGCAATCTCAAGTGTCTCAAGCTTATTTGAATTTTGAAGAAAGACTTCCAGATGATGGATTACCAGAAGAAGGATTAGATAAATCATAAAATTCTTCAATATTCTCATTTTGATAAATTGCTTTATAAATATCATATATATTATATATTTTTCCCATATTTCTAATAAAGGAAACATTTGCTGAAATTGGCTTTTCGATTTGGACACCTGTTTTTACATTTCTAAAATACACCATTTTTTGTTCTTTATTAAATAAGATGTGATCATTTGGTGATTCGATTTCATTTGAAGTAGATATGTAAATATAATCTGTATGAATTTTTGGATTTTCTTTGATAGGACGTCTACCTAATTCAATTTTATAATCACATTTAGCATCATTGACATGAAGATACCAGCTATTAGCAAAATCATTAATGTCAATTTCAAAACTGTAATTCATGGTTGTATTATGAACAATTAAAACTGGTTTTGTGGTTTCGAAAAAGTCTTCACCATATTGTTCTTTATAGTTTTCTCTATCTTTATCAGAGATATCCCAATATATAAATAGATTGGTAGGAGTTTGCGCCAATACTTTTACAACTGTTTGGTTATAACGATATGGTAAATCATAATATTCTACAATATCTACTTTTTGCTTTTTGGTTGTCGTATTTTTCTTCCTAGAAGCAGTAGATTTCTTTGTAGCAGATTTTTTAGCAACAGTTTTTGTAGATCTTTTTTTAGCTGTTGATTTCTTAGTGGTTTTCTTTTTTGTTGTTGTTTCTACTGATGTTTTACTAGCTGATGCTTTTTTTGTGGCAACAGTTTTAGGAGTAGCAGAAGTCTTTTTTGCTACACTTTTTGCAGTAGAAGATTTTTTTGTATCTGTTTTTGTAACAGCATCTTTCTTTGCAGTTGTTTTTTTAGCAACAGATTTTGATGCTTTTTTAGTTGGTTCTTTTTTCTTTGTAGTTATTTTTGGTGTTGCTGTAACTGCATTTGTTTCTTCATTTGTTTCTTTTGTTTTTCTTGGCATTGTATATCCTCCTATGTAAATCTCTTTTATTACTTTTATATATTATACTAAATGAAAAAGAAATTCAAGGGGATAATATAATTTTTTAAATTTATTTTATATAACAAATTGAAAAAAAGAAATACCTTTTGTATAATATCAGTGTATTATAAGAGGAGGATTAAAATATGAAAGAAGAAAAAAATAAACTGACTATAAGAGTGGCAGGAATTGTTCCGATGAATGATGGATTTATATTCATGCATAGAAAAAATGTAAGAAGAAACAAAGATTATCAAGAATATTATACATTCCCAGGAGGACATCTAGAAGAAGGAGAAACATTAGAAGAAGGTGTGATAAGAGAAATCAAAGAAGAATTTGGTATACATGTAAAAGTAATAAAAATTTTATATGAATTGGAAAATGATAAATTAAATATGAAAGAATATTTCTTTTTATGTGAATATCTAGATGGAGAATTTGGGACAGGAGATGGGGAAGAATTTTCAGGTAATCCAGAATACGAAGATTCAGGTGACTATATTCCGGAAATTGTGAAACGAGAAAATATACAAGATTTAGTTTTATTACCTTTAGAAATAAGAGAAAAATTTGTACAGGATTTGAAAGCAGGAAACCTATAATCATAAGCTGTAACTATTCAGTGGTAAAGATATTTGATATTAAACGTTTTCTTGTATATTTATTTTTTATGAAAAATAAATATACAAGAAAACGTAATTAGAAATTTTATACCACTGAATAGTTACAATAATTTTAAAAAAATCAAAAATTTGTTTGACATTTTTTTGTTTGTATGATATGATGAAACAAAATAGGAGAATGGAGTGAAGAAAATGCCAAAAAAGAAGCAAGAATTAAATAGAAGAGAAAAATCAATTTTGCACTTTATTGAAAAACAAATTATGACACAAGGATATCCACCATCAGTAAGAGAAATTGGAAAAGCGGTTGGATTAAATTCAACAGCAACCGTACATGGTTATTTAGCCAAATTAGAAGAAAAAGGATATATTAAGAAAAAAGACAAAAAAGGAAGAACCTTAAGATTATTAAAAGGAGCTTCTGGAGAAGCAAAAGTTACATCAAGTAAAGATTTCTATACACAAAAAGAATTGGTTGAAGTACCAATTATAGGAAAAATAACAGCAGGAGAACCAATATTAGCCGTAGAAAATATTACAGATACTTTCCCAATTCCTATTGACTTTGTTGGAAATTCAGAAAGCTTTATGCTAACTGTTAGAGGAGAAAGTATGATAGAGGCAGGAATATTAGATGGAGACTATATTCTTGTTAAAAGACAAAATACAGCGAATAATGGTGAGATTGTTGTTGCTTTAATAGGAGATGAAGCAACAGTTAAAACATTTTATAAAGAAGAAGATCATATTCGTTTACAACCAGAAAATTCTACAATGGATCCAATTATCGTACCAGATTGTGAAATATTAGGAAAAGTTGCAGGTGTATTTAGAAAAATGTAAGGAAAAAAGGGCATTGGACTTGAATAAAAGCCAATGCTCTTTTCGTAAGAAGTCTAGTTTTCATTATAACCAGTAAATAATTCACAAAAAATTCACAATAGAAATATTGATTTATGACACTATGTCACGTATAATAAATAGTACAGTGTCATTTTTTATTGTATAAGAAAGAAGGAGGAAAAACATGCTAAAGGTATTAAAAAATTTAAAAAAATCATTAGGCGCAGTTATTGTTATCATCATATTGCTATGTGTGCAAGCGACTACAGACTTAGCATTACCAGATTATACTTCAAAAATTGTAAATGAAGGTATACAATCAGGTGGTATTACAAGTGCTGTACCAGAAATTATTTCTAAAGAAGATATGGATAATATGCTTGTATTTACAGATCAAGATGATGAAATTTTAGAAAATTATACAATGATTTCAGCAACAAATGAAAATGGATATGAGACGCAAGAAAAACATGAAGAAAAAGTAATAAAACAATATTATGGACATGATTATGAAGTTAAAACAGATACAATTTATGTTTTAAAAGATATTAGTGAAGAGCAAGAAGAAAATTTAACTGGAATCATTGTAGATCCATTAATGGAAATGACAACCATTACAAGTGAAGAAACAGCAAACAAAATAAAAGAACAATTATTACAAAATGTTCCAGAAACACAAAGAGAATACATACAGAATATGTCATTAATGGAAATCATTGCACAAATGCCAGAAGAGCAAAGAGTACAAGTTTTAGCAGAATTTACAAAACAAATTGAAGAAATGAGCGATTCTATAAAGGAACAAGCAGTCATTTCATCTGTAAAACAAATCTATATAAATGCTGGTATTAATACAGATGATATTCAAAATAAGTATATTTTCAAAACAGGACTACAAATGTTAGGAATTGCCTTAATTACAATGGTATGTGCAGTAACGATTATGTTGTTATCATCAAGAGTAGCAGCAAAATTGGGAAAAACATTAAGAGAAAAAGTATTTAAAAAGGTAATGACATTTTCAAATGCAGAATTAAATCAATTTTCAACAGCATCATTGATTACACGTAGTACAAACGATGTGCAACAAATTCAACAGTTAATTACAATACTATTTAGAGTTGTTGTTTATGCGCCAATTATAGGAATTGGTGGATTTGTTAGAGTACTTACCAGTACAGATAATTCAATGGCATGGATTATTGGCGTAGCAATATTAGCTATTCTATTTATTGTAGGAACTCTATTTGCGATTGCAATGCCAAGATTTAGAAAATTGCAAGATTTAATAGACAAATTAAATGAAGTTTCAAGAGAAATTCTTACAGGATTGCCAGTTATTAGAGCATTTAACAAAGAGAAAAAAGAAGAAGCTAGATTTGATGTGGCCAATAAAGATTTAATGAAAACCAATTTATTTGTAAATAAAGCTATGTCAATGATGATGCCTTTATTAATGTTCATTATGAATGCAATTATGATATTAATTGTTTGGGTTGGAGGACATAATGTTGACCAAGGCATTATGCAAGTTGGAGACATGATGGCATTTATCCAATATACAATGCAAATTGTTATGGCATTCTTAATGATATCTATGATTTCTATTATGCTTCCTAGAGCAGCAGTTTCTGCTAGAAGAATTAATGAAGTAATAGAAGCTAAGCCAAGTATCAAAGATAAAAAAGAAACCAAAAAATTTGATCCAAATAAAAAAGGATTAGTAGAATTCAAAAATGTTTCATTTAGATATCCAGATGCAGATACAGAAATCTTAGAGGATATTAACTTTACAGCAGAACCAGGAAAAACAACAGCCATTATAGGAAGTACGGGAAGTGGTAAATCAACGGTTGTAAACTTAATACCAAGATTTTATGATGTTACTGGTGGAGAATTATGTATAGATGGTGTTAATGTCAAAGATGTTTCACAAAAAGATCTAAGAGACATTATAGGATTTGTACCACAAAAAGGTGTGCTATTCTCAGGAACCATTGAATCAAATATTAAATACTCTGATGAAACTATGTCAGATGAAAGAATGGTAGAAGCAGCAGAAATTGCCCAAGCAACAGAATTTATTAATGAAAAAGAAAATAAATACCAAGACCCAATTGCACAAGGTGGAGGAAATGTATCAGGTGGACAAAAACAAAGATTATCTATTGCAAGAGCCATTGCAAAAGATCCAGAAATTTTTGTATTTGATGATAGTTTCTCAGCATTAGACTTCAAGACAGACAGTGCATTAAGAGAAGCGCTAGCTACCAGAACGAAAAATAAAACAGTTATCATTGTTGCCCAAAGAATTAGTACCATTTTAAATGCAGACAAAATTATTGTCTTAGAAGAAGGAAAAATGGTAGGAATGGGTACACATGAAGAATTAATGAAACATAATGAAACTTATAGGCAAATTGCCTTATCACAATTGTCTGAAGAAGAATTAGGCGAGAAAGGAGGTAAGTAATATGCCAGGACCAATGGGAGGACCTAGAAGAGGTCAAACAACAGAAAGAGCAAAAGATTTTAAGAAAACAACAAAAAAATTAATACGTTCTTATTTAGTAGATTATAAAATACCAATTATTATTGTTATGATATTTGCAATTGGTAGTACCATATTTACCATTGTAGGACCTAAAATATTAGGAAATGCAACAACAGAAATCTTTAATGGATTGGTTAGTAAATTAAGTGGTGGAACAGGAATTGACTTTGGAAAAGTTGGTCAAATTGCTTTAATGTTATTAGGTTTATATGTTATCAGCGCATTATTCTCTTTTGTACAGAGATTTCTAATGACAAACGTGGCACAAAAAATCACATATAAATTAAGAAATGATATAGCAATCAAAATTAATAAATTGCCAATGAAGTACTTTGATAAAAAGACACATGGAGAAGTATTATCTATTATTACAAATGATATTGATACATTAAGTATGAACTTAAACCAAAGTATCACTGAAATTATTACATCTGTGTGTACGATTATTGGTATTTTGGTTATGATGTTTTCAATCAGTTGGCAAATGACACTAATTTCATTAGTAATCTTACCAATAGCAGGCATATTAGTCACATTTATTGTCAAAAAATCACAAAAATATTTTATAAAACAACAAGATTACTTAGGACACGTAAATGGTCAAGTAGAAGAAATATATGGTGGATTAAATATTGTAAAAGTATTTAATGCTGAAGGAAAAGTAACAAAAGATTTTGAAAAGGCTAATGACGAATTATATCATTCTGGTTGGAAATCACAATTCTTATCAGGTTTAATGCATCCGGTTATGAACTTTATATCAAATGTAGGATATGTAGCAGTAGCGGTAGCTGGTGGATATTTAGCAATTCAAGGAACCATTACCGTTGGAAATATCCAAAGTTTTATACAATATAATAAACAATTTACACAACCAATTAACCAATTAGCACAAATATCTAATATGTTACAAGCTATGATGGCAGCAGCAGAAAGAATCTTTGAATTCTTAGAAGAACCAGAAGAAGTCGTAACTGCAAAAGGAAATATTGATACTTCTAAACTAAAAGGAAATGTAGAATTTAAACATGTTAAATTTGGATATGATCCAGAAAGAACAATCATCAATGACTTCAATAGCAGTGTACATGAGGGACAAAAAATCGCAATTGTTGGCCCAACAGGAGCAGGAAAAACAACCATGGTAAAATTGTTAATGCGTTTTTATGATGTCACAGATGGAGAAATCGATGTCGATGGACATAATGTAAAAGACTTTGATAGAGGCGAACTTCGTAAAATGTTTGGTATGGTTTTACAAGACACCTGGTTATTTGGTGGAACAGTAAAAGAAAATATCAAATATAGTAAAGAAGATGCAACAGATACAGAAGTTGTAGAAGCAGCGAAAGCAGCACATGTACATCACTTTATCAAAACATTACCAAATGGATATAATTCTATGATCAATGAAGAATCAACAAACATATCAGCAGGTCAAAAGCAATTACTTACTATTGCCAGAGTTATATTAGCAGACCCTAAGATATTAATATTAGATGAAGCAACAAGCTCAATTGATACAAGAACAGAGATACAAATACAATCAGCAATGGATAATCTAATGAAAGGAAGAACAAGCTTTATTATTGCACATAGACTATCAACCATTAAAAATGCAGATTTGATTTTAGTTATGAATCATGGTGACATTGTAGAACAAGGAACACATGAAGAGTTACTTGCTAAAAATGGATTTTATGCTGATTTATATAACTCACAATTCGAAGAGCTTTGATGGATGAAAAAGTAGAATATTTTGTAGCATATGAGAAAGAGCATTTTGAGAATATCTCCACGAAACACAAAGACCAAATGAAAAATATTATAAATGGTAGAAAATTTAATGTTAAGTGGGCTTTGCCACTTGAATATTTTGGGGTAGAAATAGTGAAAAATGATAAAGAAAATAAAGTATATGATATATAAACATATACTTTATTTTTATGGAAACTTTAAATAGTTAAAATTTTGTGCAAAATCTAAAAAATAATTTTTATTCACTTGACATTAAAACAAATGTTTGATAAAATCAGCAAAAAGGATGTGGTACAATGAAAACGTTAATAGTAAAGAAGCAAGCTATAAATATAACTCTAGTAGATAATGAGGAATATATATCTTTAACAGATATTGCTAGATATAAAAATAGAGAAAATCCAAAAGGTGTGATACAAAATTGGATAAGGAATAGAAATACAATAGAGTTTTTAGGAATTTGGGAATTAATACACAACCCAAATTTTAAAGGCATCGAATTCGAGGCCTTTAAAAAAGAGGCTGGATTAAATAGTTTTACATTAGCTCCACAAAAATGGATAGAATCAACAGATGCTATAGGATTAGTTTCTAAATCTGGCAAAGGTGGTGGAACATATGCACATAGAGATATTGCTTTTGAATTTGCTTCATGGGTTTCAGTAGAGTTTAAAATATATTTAATTCAAGAGTTTGAAAGATTAAAAGAAAATGAACAAAGAGAAATAGGTTGGAGTGCTAAAAGAGAATTAAGTAAGATTAATTATATAATACATACAGATGCAATAAAAAACAATTTAATACCTAAAGAATTAACGAATAAGCAAGTAAATTTAGTATATGCCGAAGAAGCTGATGTATTAAATATGGCATTATTTGGAATGACAGCAAAAGAATGGAGAAAAAAGAATCCAAATAAAAAAGGAAATATAAGAGATTATGCAAGTATAAATGAATTAATATGTTTAGCAAACTTAGAAAATACAAATTCAATATTTATAAATGAAGGGATGCAACAATCTCAAAGGTTGTATAAATTAAATCAAATAGCAATATCACAAATGAAAATATTAACGAAAGATAATGAAAGAAAATTATTAAAATAAAATATGACAAGGAGAAAGTAAATGGAGGAAAGTTTAATTGAAGAAATAAAAGTATTAAATAGGGAAAATGATATGTTCGGAACTTATGATAAAGCAATAGCAATTTGTAATTTTTTAAATTTAGAGGATAGTAAGCAATTATTAGAAAAAAACAATTTAATTGCTATATATGGTCCATGGGGAATTGGTAAAAGTTGCTTAATGAAAACAATACAAAGTAACTTGCCTGAAAATAAATTTGAAACAGTATGGTTTGACACTTGGAAATATGAAAAAGATGATAATTTACCATATTCATTGCTAAAATTTATGACTAAGGATAAGAAAATCAGTAAATTAAAAGAAAATGGAAAAAATATGCTAGAAATAGGATACAGTATATTAAAAAGCATGGCAAAGGGAATAGATGTTAATTTAGGAATAATAAATATAAAGCCAGGAGAGGCTATAGATGAGGTACAAAAATTAGATGAAGAAAGAGTAAAAAATATAAAAGATAATAAATGCTTGTGGGAAAAAATAGATGAATTCGAAAAAGAATATAGTAAAATGACTTTTAATAATAAAAAATTAGTTGTATTTTTAGATGATTTGGATAGATGTGAATCAGAAAATATTATTAATCTAATATCTTCTATAAAATTGCTATTATCTGTAAATAAAAATATTATATTTATAATTGGAATAGATAAAAAAGCTGTTACTTTAGCATTGCAAAATAAATATAATAATGATTTCAACAAAGCAGATGAATATTTAGAAAAAATATTTCCTATTAATTTTAGTATAAGCAATAATATAAATGTAGAAAATTTTGAAGATAGTATTGTTAAGATTATGAATATTAGCCATGAGGATTCGAAAAAAATAGTGGATTTTTTTGATAGTATTGCTTTTAGCAATTCTAGACATATAAAGAAAGTGTTAAGGAAATATATTTCAATAAAAGAATATTTAATAAGAAAAAATATTGACTTAAGTAATATATATAATATTATTTTAGTGTTGTATTTTATAATTATACACATTTTTCATAATGATGAATATAAATACTTATTATTAGAAAATAAGGAAACAGTTTATAATAAAATATTATTAATAAATTATGATAGAAACACAGGAAGAAAACTAGAAAATCAATTTGAGCAATATAATAAAAAGGAGTGCAATGTAAATTATAATAATGGAAAAAAATATGAAGTATTTAAAATATTAGTAAGGTTTTCTTCATATAAATTAAAAATAAAAGAGTTAAAAGCAGCTAAATACCTTGAAGGAGGAGCATCTATAGAATATTATAATTGGCTTGGATTATTTGATGATTCTATTTGTAAGAATTTTATTGAATTTATTATGAGTGATACTAATTTTTTAGATATACTTTTTGAAAATAGAACATATAATGATGAAAGAGTATATAATATGATAAATGAAATAAATAATATTATATAATAAATTTTCTTCCCTCGAAGATGCACAACACAATTTGAAGAAGTTGAAGAATAGGATCCATTGGGACCAGGTCCGTTTGGAGCATTACAGAATAACAATAAATTCACTTAAATAAAAGGAAAGGCATCAAAATATATGCCTTTCCTTTCATTTATGCTATTTTTAAATATGGCATATTCGCCATATTTAGAATATCAATTTCTTCTCTTTCCAAAAATAGAAAGAATTCTTAAGAAGATATTGATAAAATCAAGATATAATTGCATTGCACAATAAATATAGATTTTTTCTTGATCAATATTAGGCTCTAATTGTAAAGCTTTAATTTTATTGATATCATAAACAGTAACGCCAAAGAATACTGCTAAGATGAACCAGTCTAATATTAAATCCAATACAGAACTATCAAAGAAAAATAAGTTTATTAAGCTAAGTACTAAACCAACAATTAAAAATACATTTAAATATGTATGCCAACTACTTAAATCTTTGTCTGTTTTATATCCAATCAAACTTAAAATACCAAAAATCAAAGCAGAAGCAATAAATAAAGTAATAATTGAATTTAATTCAAAAACTGCAAAAATAACAGATAAAGTTACTCCATTTAATCCGGCATATATAAAATACAGTATTCCAACGATAACTGGTGGTAATTTTCTAAATAGAAGACTAAATAATAAAACAGCAACTAATTCCGCGATTAATAATCCTGTAAAATAATCATTAAGTACAATGTTAAAAAATAATCCTGAAGAGTAGGTATACCAAGCAATTATTGCAGATGCTAATAAACCAAGGAACATCCAGAAAAATGTTTTTCCAAAAAGTTTATTTTCAATAGGTGTATTTTGAACTTCATTTTCTTCCATAAAATAACTCCTTTCATTATAAATTTGTATAAAAGTTCATTTATTATGTATCTCTATAATTTAGTATACAAATAAAAGAGGAAATATGCAATATGTAATTTAAATTCTTAAAATATATTAAAGTTTCTTGAAATTTTATAGAAAGTATGTCATATTAAATAAAGACAAAATGTAAAGTAAAATGATAAAAATGTCCTAAACAGAAACGTCCCCAATGGGACATAAAAGGAGGAGATATTTTAGTGAAACAAAAAATAAAAAAAGAACTACAAGATTTAGCAGATGTAAAATATAAAGAGTTTCATCAAGGATTATGTCCTGGTACAGGAAACATAATAGGTGTAAGGGTACCAGTTCTTAGAGATTATGCAAAAAAAATATCTAAGGAATATGAAATTAATGATTTATTAGGAAATATCGATAATGAATATTATGAAGAAATTATGTTACAAGGAATGTTAATTGGACTAAAAAAGGATAAAGAGATAGCCGATGTACTAAAAGATATTGAAAAATTAGTACCTAAAATAGATAATTGGGCAATTTGCGATGTGTTTTGTGCAGGACTAAAAATAACGAAAAAACATAAAAAAGAAATGTGGGATTTCTTGCAAAAATATTTAAATTCGGACAAAGAATTTGAAATTCGATTTGGTGTTGTGATGCTATTAGATTATTATATATCAGAAGAGTATTTAGATAAGGATTTTAAAATATTTGATGATATCAAAAGTGAGAAATATTATGTTCAAATGGCAGTAGCATGGGCAATATCTATATGTTTAATCAAATTTTATGATAAAACAATAGAATATCTAAAACAGGCGAAAATAGATAAATTCACATATAACAAAGCATTGCAAAAAGCAATAGAATCATACAGAATAACAGAAGAACAAAAAACAGAATTAAGAAAAATGAAAAAAATCTAAAATTATATTTGATAAATATTGTTTTTATGTTATAGTAATAAAGAAAGTTTGTAAAACAAAATCAAAGTGTTATACAATAAAGCAAAAAATACAAAAGAATACAAAGGAGATAATCATGAGAAGAGGAAAAAGAGAATTAGGAAAAGAACCAAAAACAATATCGTATGGAGAAACAGAAAAAAAGAAAAAAATTATCATTGCAACAGGAATAATTATCATAACAATGATTATATTATTTATCATAGCGATGATAGCAAATAATTATATTATTTTAGATAATAATACAACAACAAATTTAATCATTAATAATACAAATGTAACGTCAAATTTAAAAAATGAAATTATCCAAGAAGATGGTGTTATTTATTTATCAGAAGACGATATTGCCAATTTCTTTGATAAACATATTTATTTAGAAGAAGAGAATCAAAAAATTATTACAACGTATGATAAAAAAATAGCAGAAGTGAGTTTAGATGAAGATGTAATCAATATCAATGGAGCAGATAAAAATATATCTGCACATGCTGTTGAAAGAGATGGTACTGTTTATATACCAATTTCAGAAATGACAGAAGTATATGATATAGAGATTGATAATATTGAGAATACAAACATAATTACAATGGATTCACTAGATAGAGGACAGAATAAAGCGGTTGTCACATCTACTGTATCTGTAAAATCTTCAACCAATTTTATAGCAAGAACAGTTGATAGAATAGAAAAAGGAGAAACGGTTATTGTGATTTCTTCTGATGGAGGTTATTCTAAAATAAGGACTGAAAATGGGAAAATTGGATATATTAAGACCAATAAATTGGCAAATGAATATGTTGTTAGAGAAGATATGCCAGAAGAAAAGCAAATTGAAGGAAAAATCAATATGACATGGGATTACTATTCAGAAGTGGGAAGTGCACCTGATAGATCAGGAACAACAATAGATGGTGTCAATGTTGTATCTCCAGCATTCTTCTATATAGATGAGAATGGTATTTTTAGAGAAAATATAGGTGCTAGTGGAGAAGCGTATATTGATTGGGCACATGGTAATGGTTATAAAGTATGGCCAATGGTTTCTAATGCGCCAGCAGCAAATGAAAGCTTAGAAATCACATCAGAAATCATGAATAGTTATGAAAATAGAAAACAATTAATAGAGCAAATTGTTGAAGCATGTGTTACATATGACCTAGATGGAATTAATATAGATTTCGAAAATATGAAACAAGAAGATAAAGATGTATATTCAAGATTTATAATAGAATTAACACCAAGATTAAATGAAATGGGAATGGTTGTTTCAGTTGATGTAACAGCACCAGATGGTGGAGAAACATGGTCAATGTGTTTTGATAGAAATGTTATTGGAGATGTAGCAGATTATATTATATTTATGGCATATGACCAAAATGGTCTTTCAAGTACAAAAGCAGGAACAACAGCAGGATATAATTGGATTGCATTAAACTTAGTAAAATTCTTACAGACAGAAGAAATAGATTCAGACAAATTAATATTGGGAATACCATTTTATACAAGATTATGGACAGAAGATTCAAATGGAGAAGTTGTAAGGAATCCAACAGTCAATATGGAAGATATAGAAGAAGTATTGCCAGACAATGTGCAAAAAACATGGGATGATGAATTAAAACAATACTATGTAGAATATCAAGATGGAAGTTACACTAGAAAAATGTGGATAGAAGATGTAGAATCATTAAAAGCAAAAGTTTCATTGGTTAATGAAAATAATTTAGCAGGTGTAGCATCTTGGCAATACGGAATGGAAACGGAAGATGTATGGCCAATGTTAAAAGAAGAACTTGAACAATAGGGACGTGCCAAATCGTTTCAAAATGAACCTAAAAGGGACAGACCTCAAAATGGTTTGTTCCTTTTATTGTTCCTCTTAATGTGATGAAAAGGTCTGAATAAAAAGTTTTCAAAATCATATGAAAAGCATTAGAAACCCCTTGACAACAGGTTTTTCAATGGTATAATACTAGTAAAGTGACATTTGGAGGGATTTTGACGAATGCAAAAAGAAAATGTATATTTTTCTGTGGACAAATTTGATGAAATGACAGATGAGCAAATTGTATTAGAGGTACAAAAGGGAGATAAACAAGCTTTATCATATGTAATGAATAAATATAAGGAATTAGTGAATATAAAAGTTAGTAAATACTTTATGGTTGGTGCAGAAAGAGATGATATTGTTCAAGAAGGATTAATTGGATTATTTAAAGCAATTAAGATGTTTAATAAGGATAAAAATAATAGTTTCAAATCATTTGCAAATATGTGCATTGAAAGACAATTAATAACAGCTATCAAATCTTCAACAAGACAAAAACATATGCCATTAAATTCGTATTTATCATTAAATGCTTCTGCATATGATAATGAAGAAGAAAATGGAATGGAATTAATTAATATGCTAGATAATAAAATGGTAGAAGATCCATTAGAAACCGTGATGAAAAAAGAGTATTATGAACAAATTGAAAGTTCAATAGAAAAATCTTTAAGTACTTTTGAAAAACAAGTTTTAGATGGGTATGTAAAAGGATATAGCTATGTGACAATTGCAAAACAATTGGATTCACCTGTAAAATCCGTAGATAATGCAATACAAAGAATTCGAAAAAAAGCAATTAAAAATATGTTAAATGAAATTTAAGGGAAATTGAGAATAAACTCAATTTCCCTTTTTCTGGGGCTTCTAACGGGAATTGAACCCGTGACCTCAGCCTTACCAAGGCTGCACTCTACCAACTGAGCTATAGAAGCATATATAAAATCTATAAACTGTAACCAATTATACAATAGAAAAAAAGAAAAGTAAATATTTCTATTGACTTTTTTTAAAAAAAGTAATAAAATAAGTAACATAAGATAAAGACAAGTAAGAGAAAAAGTAAAATAAAGGTTGTCTAAAGAGAGGATTGGCTATTAGCTGAGAGCTAATCTAGAAAAACATATTTGAAAAACTACCTCTTCAAGTTTTTGGTGAATAAGCCAAACGTGTAAGATACGTTATCATCTTTTTAATTAAGTGAAAAATAGGATGGAACCGTGTATATAGATGCACTCCTATGGATAAAAAATCCATGGGAGTGTGTTTTTATTATGGAAAGTTTAGGTAGAAGAAAAGCAAGATTTGAAATATTTCAAAAATTAGAAAGAAATTTTTGTAACCAATCATTATTAGATAACCCAAGGACAGTAGAGGATATATTAAATCAATTTGAAAACTATAGTATGCTTCATATGTATTCATCGCAAGCAGACAGAATGAGCGATATCGAATATTTGGATAAGATATTGCCAAGAATGCAAAGTCTATATGAAAATGATTCTCACTTTACTGTGACGGATGAAGGTAATATACGAATTTCATTACCATTATTAAGAGATAATGGTAGTGGAAATCTAGAAAAGAAAAAAGAGATACAATATAATAAAACAAATGGTGGAATGGAAAAGATAAGTATATTAGATTGTATCCAAGATGGAGAAAAAGAATTATCAAAACGTGTTACATACAAGTACAATCAAAATGGAATAGAGATGGAAAGAAAGGCAGAAGAATCTGAAAAAACAGGTGAAAGTTCAAAAGAAATTACTGTAACTAAAAAAAGATTAGAAAATCATCCACATATTATAAAAATAACAACGCAGATGGGAGAAAGCCAAGAAGATGGATATTATGATATTAGAAATGGTAAACATCTAGAAAATTTAGATCATAAACAGGGGAAAAGAGTAGAAGGTCAAGAAATAAAGGGATTGACAAAACAAGAACAACAACAAATAATAGCAAAAACAAATTCTATTTATCGAGGTGGACTTGAAAACTTAATGGGAATAGACATAGAGCAAAGAAATAGATAATGATAAAGGAGGTTTTATTATGTTAAAAGTTACTTTAAAAGATAGCTCAGTAATTGAGGTGGAAAAAGGAACGAGCATTCTAGAAGTGGCAAAAAAAATTAGTGAAGGGTTAGCAAGAAATGCAACTTGTGGAGAAGTAGATGGAGAAGTGAAAGACTTAAGATATGAATTACAAGAAGATTGCAATTTAGTTATTCATACATTTCAAGAAGATGATTTAGAAGGAAAAAAAGCGTATTGGCATACAACATCACATATTATGGCACAAGCTGTAAAAAGATTATTTCCAGATGTAAAATTTGCTATAGGACCAAGTATTGATAATGGATTTTACTATGATTTTGATGTAGAAACACCATTTACAGATGAAGATAAAGCAAAAATCGAAGAAGAAATGAAAAAGATTATTAAAGAAGATTTAGAAATTGAAAGATTTTCATTACCTAGAAAAGAAGCTTTAGAACTAATGAAAGACCAACCATATAAAGTTGAACTAATAGAAGAATTACCAGAAGGAGAAGAAATTAGTTTCTATAAACAAGGAGATTTTACAGATTTATGTGCAGGACCTCATTTACTTAGCACAGGAAAAGTAAAAGCTGTCAAAATTCTTTCATCTTCAGGTGCTTATTGGAGAGGAAGCGAAAAAAATAAAATGCTTCAAAGAATTTATGCCATTTCTTTCCCAAAAGCTAGTCAATTACAAGAATATTTAGATTTTTTAGAAGAAGCAAAACAAAGAGATCATAGAAAAATTGGAAAAGATTTAGATATTTTTATGACACATAAATTAGTAGGTTCAGGACTTCCAATGTATTTACCAAATGGTGCAACTATAAGAAGAATCTTGGAAAGATATATTCAAGACAAAGAAATTGCATTAGGATATGCGCATGTTTATACACCATCACTTGCCAATGTAGAATTATACAAAACAAGTGGACATTGGGATCATTATAAAGAAGATATGTTCCCTGTTATGAAAATGGATAATGAAGAAATGGTATTAAGACCAATGAACTGTCCACATCATATGTTGATATATAAACATCAAATGCATTCATATAGAGATTTACCAATTCGTATAGGAGAATTAGCACATGATTTCCGCTATGAATCAAGTGGTAGTGTTTGTGGACTAGAAAGAGTTCGCCAAATGTGCCAAAATGATGCCCATTTATTTGTAAGACCAGATCAAATAAAAGAAGAAGTTGGAAGAGTTTTAAATCTAATAAAAGAAGTATATCAAAAAGATTTTGGTTTCCCAGAGTCAGCCTTTAAATATAGATTATCATTAAGGGACAAAGCAAATAAAGAAAAATATATTGATAATGATGAGATGTGGGAAACAGCAGAAAGTCAATTAAGAGAAATCTTAAAAGAATTAAATATAGATTTCTATGAAGCAGAAGGAGAAGCAGCATTCTATGGACCTAAAATTGATATTCAAATTAGAACTGCTTTAAATCATGATGTGACAATTCCAACTTGTCAATTAGACTTTGCATTGCCAGAAAGATTTGAACTAGAATATATTGGAGAAGATGGAAAAGCACATAGACCAGTTGTTATCCACAGAGCAATCTTAGGTTCTTCTGATAGATTTATATCTTTCTTATTAGAAGAAACAAAAGGAAATCTGCCTGTATGGGTAGCACCAGTACAAGTAAAAATTCTACCAATTACAGATAATCAACATGAATATGCTTATAAAGTAAAAGAAACATTACAATCAAAAGGAATTCGTGTAGAAGTGGATGATAGAAATGAAAAAACAGGATATAAAATTCGTGAAGCACAATTACAAAAGATTCCATATATGTTAATTGTTGGCGAAAAAGAGGTAGAAGGAAATACAGTATCTATCCGTTCAAGAGAAGAAGGCGATATTGGTGCAAAATCAGTAGAAGAATTTATAAAAGAAATAATGGAGAAGATAGATAGTAAAAAATAAACAAGTTATATAGTAATAAGAAAAAAAGGGTACACATGATAAAAGGTGTACCCTTAAAAAGTAAACACACTATTAGCAAAAAAATTGATTGAAATAGTTGACACCAATAGCATTTTATGGTAAAATAGGTAACTGTAATCCGCTTAGTCAAGGTACATAAATACTAACTAATAGCGTTAGTTACCTTTTTTTAAGGATTAGCGAGTATACAAATAAGGGAGGTGCATTTTAGATGTACGCAATAATTGAAAGCTGTGGAAAACAATACAAAGTAGCAGAAGGAGATGTTGTATTTTTTGAAAAACTAGATGCAGAAGAAGGTAAAAAAGTTACTTTCGATAAAGTTATCTTAGTTTCAGAAGAAGGAAAAGTACAAATTGGAAATCCTTATGTGAAAGGTGTAAAAGTAGAAGGAAAAGTAGTTTCTCATGGTAAAGGTAAAAAAATCATTGTTTTCAAAATGAAACCTAAAAAGAATTATAGAAGAAAACAAGGACATAGACAACCATATACAAAAGTAGAAATTACATCAATCAAAACAACTGCTAAGAAAGCAGAAACAAAAACAGCAAGTGCAAAGGCTGAAACAAAAAAAGCTACTGAAAAAGCAGAAGCGTAATTATTTTAGAATAATCAAAATGAGATATAAAAAATCTGAACCGAAAGGAGTGAAAGAGCATGGCTCATAAAAAAGGTCAAGGTAGTAGCCATAACGGTAGAGAGAGTGAATCAAAGCGTCTTGGAGTAAAAAGAGCTGATGGTCAATTCGTTCTAGCTGGAAATATCTTAGTAAGACAAAGAGGAACAAAAGTACATCCAGGAACAAATGTGGGTAAAGGTAGTGATGATACTTTATATGCATTAGTAGATGGAGTAGTTAAATTTGAAAGAAAAGGTAAAGATAAAAAACAAGTTAGTGTTTATCCAGTAGAATCATAAAATATAAATAAAGAGAATCAAGTTATAAGCTTGGTTCTTTTTTTGTTGTATAGAAAATTGTTTTTTCAATATTTTTCTATAAATACTAGTTTTTATATTAGAAATTATATATAATAGAAACAAATAATATTAACATTTAAATTATATTATAAATGAACTTATGGAGTCAAAATATGGAGAACAATAATTTTACAGGAAATTCAAATCAAATGATTGATTTTTTAGGAAATAGATGGAATTTTGATTGCTTGGGGTGTGCTATTGTAAAAGGAGAAGTACAAATTCCAGGAGGTATTATTTATGAAGGAAAACATGCAATATTAGGAGCAGACCCAGAAATTCCAATTCCCGGTTTTTTAATTATAAATGTAAAAAGACATATCTATTCATTTTCACAATTAAATAAAGAAGAAAGAAATGAAATAGGAAATCTCATTACATATGCTGAAAAAGCATTAAAAGAATTAAAAATTGTAGATGAAGTAACTTTAGTGCAAGAAGAACGTTCGAAACATTTGCATATTTGGATTTTTCCGAATTATGATTGGATGGCAGAAAAATTCGGAAAAGGAATTTCTTATTTAAGAGAGATTGCCGAATATGCTAAAAACAATCATAACGAAGAAAATAGTAGAAAAGTATTAGAAGTGATAGAAAACATAAAAGAATATTTAAAAAAACATAATATTACTGAATAAGAGCAAAGTAAAAGGAAAAGAGGCGTAAGTATATGAACCATAATGAAAAAGATTTAGAGTTTTTAAAAGGATTATATATTGCACATAGAGGATTACATGATAATGAAAAAGGAATTCCAGAAAATTCTATAAAAGCATTTAAAGAAGCAGTAAAAAGAAATATTCCAGTAGAATTTGATGTTCATTTATTAAAAGATGGAAATATAGTTGTTTTTCATGATGACAATTTAAGTAGAATGACAGGATATAATAAAATGATAAAGGATTGTACATATGAAGAAATTTGTGAGTTAAGATTATTAGATACAAATGAGAAAATTCCACTAATTGAAGAGGTACTTCAATTAATAGATGGTAAAGTGTTAATAGATATAGAACTGAAATATGATGCAGAAAGAGGAAAATTAGAGAAAAGACTTTGCGATTTTTTAGATAATTATAAAGGAAAATTTATTGTAAAATCATTTCATCCATATGCAGTAAACTGGTTTAAAAAGCATAAACCTGAATATGTTAGAGGACAACTAGCAACCGATTATAAAAATGAAAAATCTTTGGGATTTATAAAACGATTTATAGCAAAAAATATGTTATATAATTTCATTACCAAACCAGATTTTATAGCTTATGATTTAAAAGCATTACCTAATAAAATGGTAGAAACATATAGAAAAAAATCATGTCCTATACTAATTTGGACCATTAAAACACATGAAGAATTAGAAACAGCAAAACAATATGGAGATAGTTACATATATGAAAATATACAAATTTGAAGTTTGAATTAGGGGTAAAAAATGAAACAGAAATTACAACCAATTGTAGAGCCAATTGTGAAATGGTATCAAAAGCAAGAAAAACTATTACCATGGAAGCAGGACAAAGAACCATATCATATATGGGTTTCAGAAATTATGTTACAACAGACAAGAATTGAAGCAGTAAAAAAATATTATACAAGATTTATGAAAGAATTGCCTACCATACAGGATTTAGCAGTTGTACCAGAAGAAAAGTTGTTAAAATTATGGGAAGGATTAGGCTATTATAGTAGAGCGAAAAATTTAAAAAAATCAGCCATACAAATACAAGAAAATAATCATGGAAAGATGCCTACCTCATATCTAGAATTGTTAAAACTACCTGGGATAGGAGAATATACAGCAGGAGCCATTGCATCTATTAGCTATAATGAAAAAGTACCAGCAGTAGATGGAAATGTATTAAGAGTTGTTTCCAGAGTACTTGCAAGCAAAGAAGATGTATTATTAACAGAAACAAAAAAGAAAATTACAAACAAATTGTTAGAAATTATGCCTGATGAAGCAGGTGATTTTAATGAAGGACTAATGGAATTAGGAGAAAAGGTGTGTCTACCCAATACAGTTCCATTATGTGCAATATGTCCAATCCAAGAATTTTGTATGGCCAATAAGAAAAATCTAACAAATGAAATACCGGTTAGAGTAAAAAAACAAAAGAAAAAGATTGAAAACAAAACTGTTTTTATATTAAAATATAAAAATGAAATAGCCATTAGAAAACGTGAAAAAACAGGAATATTAGCAAATTTATATGAGTTTCCAAATGTGATTCGGGGAAGTAATAGAAGAGGAAATTCCAAAGACCTTAGAGCAATGGCAAATACAATTTAAAAATCTATATCTAAAAAAGCATGCAAAACATATATTTACACATGTGGAATGGAAGATGACAGTTTATGAAATAGAAGTGGAAAATAAAAATAAGCAATGGACATGGGTAACGGAAAAACAAATGGAAAAAGAATATCCATTACCAACAGCATTTAAGAAGCTATTAGCAAAAGAAAAATAAGAAAAAGTAAAATGATTTGAGAAATAAGAACAATATATATTAGTTATCATTTAAAGCAGTAAGTGTGGCTAAAGTATCGCCAAGTTGTGTGAAAAAAGCAGATAAAATGGCAAGTTCGTCTTGTGACTTATCTTTTGCAATTTCACAAGCAAGTAAAGAAATAAAATTGACAAAAGCACATGGATTCATACAAACACCTCATATTATAATATGAAAAAGCCTTGTAGCTGTGATAGAATTGATAAAGGTAGTAACTTATGACATAATAAATCAAAATTTCCCAATTTGTGCATTAAGAAAGGAATGAAAACAAAAATGAAAATTGGATTTACGATAGGAAAATTTGCCCCATTACATAAAGGGCATCAATATTTAATAGAAAAAGGTATCAAAGAAATGGACGAGTTCTATGTCATTGTATATGAAACAAATGTCATAGACATACCTCTAGAGCAAAGAGCAAAATGGATAAAAGAACTATATCCAGAAGTAAACATTTTACTAGCTAAAAATCCACCATCACAATATGGATTAGATGAAGAAAGCGTAAAAATTCAAATGGATTATTTAAAAAATATTATACAAGATATTCCTGTTACGCATTTTTATAATAGTGAACCTTATGGAAAATATGTTGCAAAAGATTTACATATAGAAGAGGTACAAGTAGATAGACTTAGAGAAAAATATGCGATTAGTGGAACCAAAATCAGAAAAGATGTAAATGAAAATAAAGAATATATAGAAGAAATTGTTTATAAAGAATTAAAACAAAAACCATAAATAAATGTTGAGGACGTGTCAAACTGTTCAAAAATTGAACAAATTGATACGTCCTTATGTGCGTGCTTATCTAACAGTATCAAATTTATCTGAAATATCGAAATCATTTTCCTTGGAATCTATGTATAAGACTGTTTCATCTTCTAAACAATACAAGGCTAATTTGCCTTGCATTGAACATCCAGCATCAATGCATATGGAATTTGTATCTGGATTTTCTACAATATAGCCGTTTTGATGGAGTATGCCCTATTATCATTGTATAGCCAGAATTTTTCCATAACTGAAATGCATCATAATTGTCTGTTTTACGAGTATCTATACACATTTTTACTAAAGGTTCATAACTTCACAAATTTACTACTGATGAATAGGCAAATCCTATTTGAGGTTCATTTTCTACCAAATCTATATATTCTTGTGAATTTGGTGGAGTAGCATGTATTAAACAAAATTTTTTATCATTAATTTCTATCTTAGCTAACAATAAAGAATTCATTAAGAATTGATAGATATCTTGTTGCTCTTGTTTTGTTAATAAAATATATTGATTATATGTTAAATCTTCTTCGTTTGCGAATAACCATCTTGAGAGTAATTCCATCTCTTCATCTGTTAAATTTTTAGGTGATACTAATTGACTTAAGGCATCAGATTTTTTTTGTTTATATTCTTGTATAGTTTTCTTTTTTATATATAGTTCAAGTTGATCTATATCTTGATTGCTTTTTTGAAGAGTGTGTAAAGCAACTTCATCTTCCATAATATTCCTTATCCATTTTCCTGCTTCACAGTATGTAGAGATTTCAGCAGGACTAAGATTATATTTATCTATCAAATCTAAGCATTGTAACATTTGCCATTCATGATTACCTAATAGAAAGATGATTTTAGGATTTTGAGAAGCTTTCTAGAAATGATATCTTGTAATATGGCAATACCATTATTTCCTCGATCTATTACATCACCGAGGATAAATAGAGTGTCTTGAGGAGATAACATATTTAATGCATCCAAATATGATCCATAATAGCCATGAATATCACTAATGACGTAATTTTTACCTTTTTGACTATTAGCAGGTGATTTTAAGGAATGTGATGGAGAAGGTGCATAATTAGTTGTATCCTCTGTTTTAGTATTGATAGATTCTAAAGCATCTTTAATTTTAAGATAGTCTATATCAAATTTAGCTTGTGCAATTTCTCCACTGGGTAATCGATAGAATCTATCAGCTATATAAGTGGAACCTGTTAATTCCAAGCGTCCTAAAAATATGTAATCTTTTCTTCCTTGTTTTTTTATTAAATTGGGTAATCGTTGAAAGAAACCATTAATTACTTCATGATTAATTGTTTCATTGATTGTATCCGGATATGTAAAAGCTTTTATTGTTTTGGTCTCTTTATTGTCATATGCAAGGGTTACATAATACATATCATAAATTGGTATATCATTTTTATTGTATATGATTGTTTTTTTACCTATATTTATATTAATAATTTTTTTATCCATGCCATCCTCCTAAAAAAGATAGGTTAATAGTTTACAAGAATGTTAACCTATTTAAATAGTTGATTTTCTTGTTTTTAAGACGCATATATTATATCAAACTTTATGTAAATATGCAATAAGAAAAGCTTAAGAATCATTCATAAAATCTTAAGAAAAAATCAATTAGAAATCAATAAATATATGTTAGAATTCAAAACAGTAAACAAGTTAAAAATTTTTTAAGGGGAGGAATGATAAATATATGGAAACCATATTAAAATGTGAAAACTTGTGTAAAACATTTGGAAAAAGAGAAATCTTAAAAAAAGTTTCTTTAGAAATAAAGCAAGGCGATATTTTAGGATTTATTGGACCAAATGGTGCACGGAAAAACAACAACGATAAAATTAATTTTAGGATTGCAAAGCATTACAAGTGGAAAGGTAACGATTAATGGATATGATATTGAAAAAGAATTTACACATGCCATAAAAAAAGTAGGAGCCATTGTTGAAAATCCAGATATGTATATGTACTTATCAGGATATCAAAATTTAAAATTAGTAGCCAATCTATATAAAGGTATCACAAAAGAAAGAATTGACGAAGTGGTAAAATTGGTAAAACTAGAAAACAGAATTTATGACAAAGTATCTAAATATTCTTTAGGAATGAGACAAAGATTAGGAATTGCACAAGCGATATTACATGAACCAAATTTATTAATATTAGACGAGCCAACCAATGGATTAGATCCAGAAGGCATTAAGGAAATGAGAGAGTTGCTAGTAGATTTAGCAGTAAAGGAAAAAATGGCTATTTTAATTTCTAGTCACAATTTAGCAGAATTAGATAATTTCTGTACAAAAGTATGTATTATTAAAAATGGAGAAGTTATAGAAACAAGTGAAATTTCTGAAATTAAGAAAGAAGCCAGTCAGGATTTACAACTATTTGAAGTAGATAATGCAGAGCTTACTAAAAATATAATAAAAGACATAATTGTAATCGATAATCACAGATTTAAGATAAATGTGCCAAAAGAAAATGTACCAGAAATGATTGAAAAATTAGTAGAAAATAAAATTAAAATTTATGAAGTAAAACAAGAAGAAAAAACATTAGAAGATGCATTTTTTGAAAAGACAGGGGGGAATGTCATTGAATAATTTAGTAAAAAATGAATTAATCAAAATATTTAAAAAGAAAACCATTTATATTACAATGGTGGTTATATTCTTATTATTAATTTTTATGAATTGCATGTTTAAATATGCAAATGGCGGAAGTGAATATGATTATTATTTATATAATGAAAATTATATTAACTCATTAAGATGGGAATTAGAACAACTAAATCCAGAAAAATCAAGTGATGTAACAACCTATATTAATCTATTATCAGAAATCCAATTAAGTGAAATGATGGAACAACACAAAGATGCAGAATGGAAATTAGCGATTATCAATGAAAGGATTGCACCATATATTACAGAAAGAAATACCTATCAATACGGAGCAGAAAAGGATGAAACACAGGTAGAAGCAGTTAATCAAGAAATCAATGATTTACTTACAAAACTAGATGAAAATGATTGGAAATATTTTGCAAGAGAGGATTTAGCAAAGGCGGAACAGCAAATAGAAGAATTAAATATTCAAAAAGAACAAACAGAAGATAAAGCCGTGTTAGAAAATATAGAAACAGAATTAGGTAATGCACAAATGGAAAAAGAAATTGCAGAAATTAGATTAAATAAAGAAATTCCTTATGGTACAGATTATTTAAATAGAGCAATTTCAAACTTACAAACAGCAAGTAGTAGTCTAGCAAATTATAAAAATATAGCCGAATTAACCTACCAAGAAAAATTAGAATATAATAGCTATTTAGAAGAACAAGCAGAAAGTAGATATATATTAGAAACAGGAAGAGATATTCATAATACAAATACTTTAAAAGGAATTCTTGAAAACTTCTATGTACAATTTGGAATCTTTTTAATCGTGGTTGTTGTCATGATAGCAGGAACGATTGTAAGTGAAGAATTTAATAAAGGTACAATAAAACTATTATTAGTAAAACCATATACGAGAAATAAAATATTAATGGCAAAAGCAATGACAACTTTCATTATGATTTTATTTGTTATTGTAGTTACATTAATGATGCAAATTTTAATAGGTGGTATTATCTTTGGATTTGATAGCTTATCAGAACCAGTAGTAGCCTATAACTTTAACACCAATACAATGGAAGAAATGAATATATTTGCAAATTTAGGCGTACAAACATTAACACAATTACCAATGATTATTTTATTAGCAACACTTGCATTTGCAATTAGTACTTTATTTACCAATAGTACACTTGCCATAACCATTTCTTTATTAGGATATATGTCAGCATCTATTATTAATCAATTGGCTATTGGTTATGATTTACAATTTATGAAATATTTTGTGACCATGAATTGGGATTTAAGTATCTATGCAAATGGCGCTTTACCATATATGGAAGGCATGAATATGACAATGTCAATCATTATTTGTGTAATTTATTTCCTAATTATGATGATACCAACATTTATAGTGTTTAAGAAAAGAAATATTAAAAATATATAAAGCTTTTCTTATGTACTATTCTGATAAAAAAATCAAAGATTTTATGAGAAATAGGCTAGTAGATATAAATTACATGCTAGGAAAAGATCTAATATGAATGAAAATTTGTTTTTTTATGTAAAATGTGGTATAATAATTATGTAACTATCTAGAGAAAATTCTCTAGGAAAAAACGCTAAACAAAAGGAGGAAAACAAAATGAAAAAATTAGCGTTATTGAACACAAGCATACTCACAAACGACGGAGAGTACTCTCTCCGGACAATAACACTTGAGGAGGCTCAGGCGCTTGTTCAGGCGCAGTCCGACAATTTGGACAGTGCCATCGGGCACGAGAGCACGGCGCAGATCATGACGACGCTCTTGGGCGCAGACGTTGCCGTTAACCGGCAGATGTTTGCCCAGGAGGTTGGCCAGACAGCTTTGGTGTTTAAGCTGAATGGCCGTCCGCCGGAAGGAAAGATCCTGACGGCGGAAGAGATCGAAAAGATCGGGTACAAGTGGCAGGTACTCGAAAGACGTGCATAAAAAATTGCCACAGAGGGGTCCCTCGTTTTCAACGAGGGGCCCTTCTTATGTACAGGAGATAAGTGAATTTATTGGTGAAAGTCTTATACAGTGTTTAAGACTAAATCGAACCGAGAGATTTTGGACTAAAAAACAAAGTATAATATTGTAAAATTCTAAAAAATGATATATAGTTATAATGAGAAAACATTAAAGGAGAGTGTTTTATGAATTATCCAGAAAACTTAAAAAAAGGAGATACTATAGGAATATGTGCACCATCAGGAGGAATCTCTGAAGAAGATGCAATCAAAAAATTAGAATTAGCAGAAAAACAATTACAAGAAATGGGATATAAAATCATAGAAACTGAAAGTGTAAGAAAAGAAGAAAGAGGAAGAAGTGCGTCAGGAAAGCAAAGAGCAAAAGAATTTATGGAATTACTAGAAAATGATGATGTAAAACTAATCATATTTGCACAAGGGGGAGATTTTTTAGTTGAGATGATTCCATATTTGGATTTTGAAAAAATCAAAACATTAAAACCAAAATGGATGCAAGGATATTCTGATATTACAGGTATTAATTATTTATGGAATATGATGTTAGAAAGGCCATCTATTTATTGTGAAAATGTAAAAGATTATGCAATGAGACCATTATTCAGAAATTTAACAGATGCCTTAAAAATTGCAAGTGGAGAAGAAATAGAACAAACCTCTTTTGAAAAACATGAAGAAATTATTGATTTTAGAATAGAACAACCAGAACAACCTCTTGAAAATCAAGAAAGTATAGAAGAATTAAATCAAGAACAAGAAGAATTGAAAATAGAAAACTTAGAAAAAGGATATGACTTAACACAAGAAACGAAATGGATAAATTTAAGAGACGAAGAAAAGATAGAATTCAAAGGAAGAGCCATTGGTGGTTGTTTAGATTGTGTAAAAGCTTTTATTGGAACAAAATATGATTATGTAAAAAACTATATTGAAACATATAAAGAAGATGGAATTGTATGGTTCTTAGAAGTTTTTGAAATGAGTTCACCAACTGTATATTTAACATTATGGCAAATGAAAGAAGCAGGATATTTCAAAAATTGTAATGGCATTATATTTGGTAGACCATTGTTTATTAGAAATGATTATGATATAGATTTCAAACAAACGGTAAAAGATGTTTTAGGAGATTTAAATATTCCAATTATTTGTGATGCAGATGTGGGGCATGTTTCACCACAGCTTGCTATGGTAAATGGCGCAATATTAGAAGTGACTTCTCAAGATGGAAAAGGAAAAGTGAAAACAATATTGAAATAATAGGAAATCACAAAATATAAATAAAACAATATATTAATAATGCTAATAAAAAAGAAAGGAAAGTGAAAGCTATGAAAGTATTATTAGTGAATGGAGGACCACATAAAGAAGGTTGTACATATACAGCTTTAAAAGAAGTAGAAAAACAATTAAACAAAAATGATATAGAAACTGAGATGATATGGCTAGGCGTAAAACCAGTAGCAGGCTGTATTGGTTGTGGTAGTTGTAAAAACACAGGAAAATGTTTTGTAGATGATAAAGTAAATGAATTTATTGAAAAAGCAAAAGAAGCAGATGGATTTGTATTTGGAACACCAGTACATTTTGCTTCAGCAACAGGAGCAATTACTTCATTTATGGATAGAGTATTTTATGCAGGAAAATCAGTATTTCAAAAT
This sequence comes from uncultured Clostridia bacterium, assembly GCA_944387445.1. Lineage (GTDB taxonomy): Bacteria > Bacillota > Clostridia > TANB77 > CAG-508 > CAG-269. The sequence continues at coordinate 89,019 of CALXEX010000003.1, forward strand.
AAATTGGGAGCTTGTGTGGTAAGTTGTAGAAGAGGAGGAGCTACATCAACCTTTGACCAATTAAATAAATATTTTACGATTAATAATATGCCAATTGTATCATCACAATATTGGAATATGGTACATGGAAATATACCAGAAGAAGTCGTACAAGATGAAGAAGGTATGCAAACTATGAGGACATTAGGAAATAATATGGCATGGTTGTTAAAATGTATTGAACAAGGAAGAAAAGCTGGAATAGAATTACCTGAAAAAGAACAGCCAATTCGTACAAATTATATAAGATAATAGAATATAAAAATAGAACAAAAAATGACAAGAGGAAGAAAAAATGAACAAAAATGAAGCAATCGGAATATTTGATTCTGGAATCGGAGGCATTACAGTCTTAAAAGAAATATTAAAGATATTACCAAATGAAAATTATATTTATTATAGTGATTCCAGAAACAATCCATATGGAGATAAAAGTGATAGAAAAATCAATGAATTATGTGAAAATATAGTAAAATTATTTATTAAACAAAAATGTAAGACAATAGTCATTGCTTGTAATACAGCAAGTGCAAAATCTGCTCAATATTTAAGGGATAGATATCAGGATATACCATTTATTGCAATAGAACCAGCTTATAAAATGGTATATGATTATGCATATAGTGAACCAACTTTAGTGATGGCAACGAAAGGAACCATAGAAAGTGAAAAATTTAACCTTTTGTATCATACATATGATAATCATAAGACCATTTTACTCCCATGTGTAGGATTAGCAGATATCATCGAAGAAGGGAATAAAGATAAAATAAAAGCATATTTAAAAGAACAATTAGAACCATATAGAGGAAAAGTAAAAAATGTAGTTCTGGGTTGCACACATTATCCATTGATACATGATGATATACAAGAGGTATTAGGACAAGTTACATTTTTTAATGGAGCACCTTATTTAGCAAAACATTTAAAAGAAATTTTAGAGGAAAAAGATTTAGCCAACAATATGGAAAAAAAGGGTATCATACAATTTATAGATTCATCAAATGATGAACAAAAGAAAAAAAGATTTTTTGAAATTTTAGAGGGAAAAGGATTTTAGACAAATTAATAAAAAAATAAAATCTAATAAAAAGGGTGTAGATATATGAAAATATTAAGAAATGAGTTAAAAAATGAATTACATATTCGAACACAAAAAAACTTTCCACAAGAAGGTGTAGAGTTTATTGATATTATGCCATTAATAATTCAAAAAGATACTTTCAGGGAAATCGTCGATAAATTTGTAGAAGAAATAAAGGATAAGCATGTAGAATATATTGTAGGTGCAGAAGCTAGAGGATTTATAATAGGGTCAGCAGTAGCAAATCAATTAAATATAGGATTTATACCAGTGAGGAAAGTAGGTAAGTTACCACCAATAACAGTTGAAAAACAATTTTCTTATGAAAAAGAGTATGGAAAAGATAAAATGGAATTACCTAAACTAGTAAATGAAGAGTATGCAGGAAAAAGATTGTATATCATTGATGATATATATGCTACTGGAAATACTATGAAGGCAATGAAACAAGCCATAGAAGAGGTTGGAGGAATTGTTGTAGGACAAGCTGTTATTATGAATATAAAAGAATTAAATACAGCAAATGATGTATTTTCTCTTATTGATATTCATGAGGAATAAGATTTTCATTATATTTCCTTTCTATAAAGAATTTGTTTTTTATAGAATAGTAGCCATTAACCGCTATTATTAAGTTATCATGAAAATTCCAAAACTAAATTCCAATTGGGCCTTTACTGGAATTTACTTTTAAATTTAAGGTTATCTATAAAATTTTCTAATAGCGGTTGACGAAACAAAAAAAAAATGATATAAATAGTAAGTAAATTTTATGGCCCCTTGGTCAAGCGGTTAAGACGCCACCCTCTCAAGGTGGAATCATGGGTTCGATTCCCGTAGGGGTCACCAA